>NZ_JBFSUR010000010.1:0-144665 GCF_041467535.1 Vibrio sp. 10N.247.311.47 | reverse complement strand
CTCGCATCTCGCATCTCGCATCTCGCATCTCGCATCTCGCATCTCGCATCTCGCAGTATGTTACAGGCAATAAAAAGCCCCGCAAGCTTTCACTTGCGGGGCTTTTTTAGCTAATTGAGAAAAGGGCTAATTACTTACCAGCTTCTTTTTCTGCTTTAACTTTTGCAATCACTTCGTCAGCAACGTTAGTTGGACATGGTGCGTATTGTGCGAATTCCATAGAGAATTGGCCACGACCAGAAGTGATAGTACGTAGGTGACCGATGTAGCCGAACATCTCAGAAAGAGGTACGTCAGCTTTAATACGAACACCAGTAACGCCAGCTTGTTGATCTTTGATCATGCCACGACGACGGTTAAGGTCACCGATAACATCACCAACGTGATCGTCTGGAGTGAACACGTCAACGTTCATGATTGGCTCAAGAAGTTGCGCGCCAGCTTTAGGCATAGATTGACGGAATGCGCCTTTCGCTGCGATTTCAAATGCGATAGCAGATGAATCGACTGCGTGGAAACCACCATCGAAAAGTTCAACTTCAACGTCTAGAGTTGGGAAGCCAGCTAGTACGCCGTTTTCCATCATAGATGCGAAGCCTTTCTCAACTGCAGGCCAGAATTCTTTAGGAACGTTACCGCCCACAACTACAGAGTTGAACTTGAAGCCAGAACCTGCTTCGCCTGGTTTGATACGGTAATCGATCTTACCGAATTGACCAGAACCACCAGATTGCTTCTTGTGCGTGTAGCTATCTTCAATTGCTTGAGTGATAGTTTCACGGTAAGCAACTTGAGGAGCACCTACAGTTAGGTCAACGCCGTATGTACGCTTAAGGATATCTACCTTGATGTCTAGGTGAAGTTCACCCATACCTTTCAGGATAGTTTCGCCAGTCTCTTCGTCAGTCTCAACTTGGAAAGATGGATCTTCTGCAACCATTTTACCGATAGCGATACCCATTTTCTCAGAACCGCCTTTATCTTTTGGAGATACAGCGATTGAGATTACTGGAGTTGGGAATACCATTGGCTCAAGCGTTACTTGGTGCTTAGGATCACATAGAGTGTGACCAGTTTGCACGTTCTTCATACCAACGATCGCAATGATGTCACCAGCTTGTGCGCTAGTTAGTTCGTTACGGTCATCAGCTTGCATCTCAACCATACGGCCAACACGTTCAGTCTTGCCAGTGAATGAGTTAAGAATCGTGTCACCTTTGTTCAGTTTACCAGAGTAAATACGAACGAAAGTTAGAGCACCGAAGCGGTCATCCATGATTTTGAATGCAAGCGCTTTGAAAGTCTCATCTGTAGAAACGATAGCGTGTTCGCCAGTTTCTTCACCGTTCTCATCCATTAGAGGCTGAGGGTCAACTTCAGTTGGTGCTGGTAGGTAATCTACTACAGCATCAAGGATAAGTTGCATACCTTTGTTCTTGAACGCAGAACCACAGAACGTTGGGAAGAATGCGATATCACGAGTACCTTTACGGATACAACGCTTAACGTCTTCAATAGAAGGCTCTTCACCTTCCATGTAAGCTTCCATTAGGTCATCGTCTTGCTCTACAGCAGTTTCGATTAGCTCTTCACGGTATTGCTCAACGTCATCAACCATGTCCGCTGGAACATCTTTGATTTCGTAGTTTTCAGGAAGACCAGTGTCATCCCAAACGTATGCTTTACGGCTTAGTAGGTCTACAACACCAACGAACTCGTCTTCACGGCCGATTGGTAGAACCATTACTAGAGGAGTTGCACCTAGAACGTTTTTAACTTGGTCAACAACGTTGTAGAAGTCTGCACCCATACGGTCTAGTTTGTTAACGAAGATCAGACGAGATACTTCTGATTCGTTAGCGTAGCGCCAGTTAGTTTCTGATTGAGGTTCAACACCACCAGAACCACAGAATACACCGATACCGCCATCAAGAACTTTAAGAGAACGGTATACTTCAACTGTGAAGTCAACGTGTCCAGGAGTATCGATAACGTTTAGACGGTGATCGTTCCAAAAACAGCTTACAGCTGCTGATTGGATAGTAATACCGCGCTCAGCTTCCTGTTCCATGAAGTCAGTCGTTGATTCGCCATCATGTACTTCACCAGTCTTGTGGATTTGACCAGTTAGCTTAAGGATACGCTCAGTGGTAGTTGTTTTACCCGCATCAACGTGCGCGAAAATACCAATGTTTCTGTATTTCGATAAATCTGCCATTGTCTTACTCTGTTAATAGGATATAAAATGCGCGCAGAGTATATCACAATCTGTGAAGACTGATAGCTTTGCATGCATTTGGGACTAAAAAACTTTGCCTTTTTCTAACATATAGAAAAAGGCACTCAGTAGTAACAATCTAAATGATTGTTAATTATAGTGCTAACCTAAAGCCTAATCGGCGTTAAGGTTAGGCTGAATTGCTGCAGTATAGAGTAGCTGAAGTGAGTTCAATTACAACTCATCAAAAGCATTAATTGCTTCCGATAATTTTTTCACACCGTGGATCTGCATTCCTGGAATGCCACCTTTAGGCATGTTAGCCGCCGGTACAACCGCTTTCTTAAAGCCGTGTTTAAATGCTTCATTTAAACGCTCTTGTCCGCTCGGTACAGGTCGAATCTCACCCGCTAGGCCTACTTCTCCAAATACCACCACATCTTTTGGTAATGCGCGGTCTCTGAAACTAGAAAGTAGAGCCATCACCAACGCAAGATCAGCACTGGTTTCGGTTACTTTAACACCACCGACGACATTCACAAACACATCTTGGTCAGCCATTTGTAAGCCGCCGTGTTTATGCAGCACCGCTAATAACAAAGAAAGCCTGTTTTGCTCTAGGCCGACAGCGACGCGACGTGGGTTAGCCAGCTGTGAATAATCCACCAGCGCTTGGATTTCGACAAGAAGTGGACGCGTCCCTTCCCACACCACCATGACAGAACTGCCCGAGGTTTCTTCTTCACCACGAGACAAGAAGATAGCGGATGGGTTGCTGACTTCTTTTAGCCCTTGGCCTGTCATCGCAAACACACCCAGTTCATTCACTGCACCAAAACGGTTTTTGTGGCTGCGTAGCGTTCTAAAACGGCTATCGGTTCCGCCATCTAATAAAACAGAACAGTCAATAATGTGCTCAAGTACTTTTGGCCCTGCTAAGGTGCCGTCTTTAGTTACGTGTCCAACTAAGAACACAGCAACGTTATTCTGTTTTGCGTAGCGCGTTAATGCGGTTGCCGATTCACGAACCTGTGCAACACTGCCCGGAGAAGATTGAACATCCGCAACGTGCATAACTTGGATCGAGTCGATAACCATGATCTTAGGTTGTTCTTTTTCTGCAACCTGACAAATCTTATCCACGTTCGTTTCTGAGAGCATCTTTAGGTGCTCTTTTGGCAATCCAAGTCGAGACGCACGCATCGCGACTTGTTGCAGAGATTCTTCCCCGGTTACATAGAGAGTCGGTAATTGAGAAGAAAGCTGACACATGGTTTGTAATAGCAGCGTTGATTTACCGGCACCCGGGTTACCACCAATCAGGATCGCAGCACCCGGTACGACACCACCACCAAGTACGCGGTCTAGCTCTTTAAAGCCACTGCTAAAACGTGGGACTTCTTGCAGATCGATTTCTGACAGCGTTTGAACCGAAGATTCAGTTGCACCGCCCGCATAACCACTCAATCGTTCATTACGTGCGACCTGAGGTGAAGCGGCTAACCTAACTTCTGTAATCGTGTTCCAAGCACCACATGCATTGCACTGCCCCTGCCAACGTGGAAAATCGGCACCACAGTCATTACACACATAAGCTCGCTTTGCCTTCGCCATAAAACCTCAATAATTTACTCAATTACACAATGATGTTGTCAATTTGTGACTTATTTGACCGTACGGATGAAAATAAAAGTTGCAGTCATACCACTTATACTTAAAGATCGATTTAAACTAGTCGATAACATAAACGCACCGTCCATTCTAACAAGAAAAGTATGCAGCAATCTGAAATTCTATCTGTAGCAGAACGTTTAATCCCGGCTTACCACGCCGAAGATTTCGAATTCCTTCTTTCTCAAATGACAGAAGGGGAATCGCCGTCTCTGAAGCTGCTCGTTAAAATGGAACTGAATCGTATCATGGCTCCGTGTACAAAGAGCATTGATTTACGCGGGCGTATTGATAATGAGTGTCGTCAGTTCACTCTCGATGGCCGTAAGCACTGGCTCGATGATATCGCTTTAAACGCATATCAACGTGGTACGAAAAAGTTTAAAGGTTACACAGAAGGCGCATGGGAGTTAGTAATGACTCCGCGAACTCAGCCTCTGAGCGTTGTTAAAACATCTTCTCAAGGTAACCACGACATTACTAGCGCCAATAGCCCGTACGAAGCGGAAGCTATTAACCTAGGTTACGACTTAAAACGCCAAGAGAACAGACTCAAGATTAGCTCGCAGGTCGAGATCACCACATCGAAAGGGCAAAGCCTACATGGTGTAACGGTTGATATCTCCCCGTCGGGTGCAAAGTTCAAAGTACCGAGCGCCTTTCGATACAACCTCGGCGAGATCATCAGCGTTAAGTTCTCAGAGCTTATCGAAAAGTCCCAAGAAAACGATGTTAACCAAGCGGTTGAATTTCGTGTTTTGGGTATCGACGAATCTTATGAGAACAACGCGGTCAAATTTCTAAGAACCATCAAGGTAAGCGACAACAATATTGTGGCTCGCTTACTCGATGAGTCTTTAAATAGCACCAGTAAGAAAACCAGCCATGAGAATCAAGATAGGATTATTCGAACTCGTACTCGAGGAATCGAACACACCTATCTAAAGCACACTTGTAACCTTCCCCTGTTCTTCAGCGGCAGCGAACTCAAGCTTGCCCTACTGACGGATAACAACCATCCGTTATGGCAATATTGGCACGACGAGCGAAATCAACAAGCACTGGGCACCCTGTTCAACGAGCAACGTATGAACCTGCTGGCGAAACCAGGAGTGAAGGGAACCAGTAACGTTATCTACTCTTTTACCCATGAACACCAAAACAAGACCTTGTTCTATTCAATGATGCTGCCTGAAGCCTCTCGTGAACAAAGACAGCTGTTCTGGCACATCGGTGGTAAACGTAAAAGTTGGAAGGCGTTCAAGTTCTCGGTTTTCGAACTGTCAGACACAGAACGACAAGCATTAGCTAAGCACTCGGAGACTCTAGCTCAAAGCTCAGCTCAACTGACGCATTGCGGAATCTTGCAAGAGATTGGCGATCACGAAAGTGCTGCTGACTATCTTTTGAGTGAAAAGCCACGCATTCCAAGCAGTGAATTGAACCGCTTCCGTCACCCGCGTACTGTCATCGGCAATATTCAAAGCATTTACTTTGACTCTCAGACCCGTCGTAAAGAGCCGAGATACCAATTTAAGTCACCGTTGCAACTTACATCACAAGATGGCGCAGCGGCGAACGGACACACCTTAGATATCTCGAAACGTGGACTGAGCATTAGCCTTGAACACCCAATGGTACTCAAGATTAATGATCCGGTATTAGTGAACTTCAATGAACTGCAGCTCTATGACAAGAACCTGCCACTGAGCACAGTGCCTTACCACGTAATTCGAGTGAGTCCGAATGGTCGCAACGTGCAGTTGGTTATTGCCGAGAACGCCAAGACAATGCGTACCATCGCTTTCCTTAATGGGCTTATCGATCAAAACCAAAGTAAGCTGATTAAGAAGCAAGAGATACTGCCAACACATTCGCTACTCGAATCACTGCACAACATTTTGTTGAGCAAGATGGTCAGTAACCCAATATTCATTGATAAGCCAAGTTCAACGCTGCGCTGTAAGATCATTGGTGTGAATTTCCCACTGAATAAGCATCTAACGTTACTTGCTAAACTTGGTCACAACCAAAAGTTCTCACTCGAGCCAATCTTCAAGGGTCACACCAACTCACTGTTGGCTGAGCCACTAAAAAGAATTGAAGGTGCGGAGCCTAAGCATCATGACGTGTACATTGCTGCAGTGAAGTTTGGCGACAAAATCCAGTCGGTACACACCAAGTTGGTCAAAGACTTCGCCTCAGCAAAGGAACGCATCTTATTCATCAAGAAAGCGCAGCACTTAGGTGATGTGTATGTATTGCGAGTCACCACGGCACCTATCTTTAATCCGCTAACGAGTTTATTCCAGTCGGATTTAGAAGAGCTTTCACGCATCAGTATGCATCAAGCTAAGAAGCTAGAGAATGAGGTGACGGCGTTTATCGGTTATGGCGAGATAGAGGACATTACCGATGAAGTGCTGATTCGATTGGAGCTAACACGCTAGCCTCGAGTGGCGTATTAACTTAAGCATGAAAATTGAAAAAGCAGGCTGATAGCCTGCTTTTTTTGTGTCTGAGCCACTATTGCTAAATAAGATACATAGCCAATAGCACTTAGGTAGAGCCCCTAAGGTTTCGCTTGCCAGCTGATCTTCTGTTGCTTAGCCAATACACCCGACAAGATACACAGCACACCGCCTAAACCTGCGTAACGAACAGCAGTTTGAGCTTGCTGCTCTACTTTTGGTTTTGCGTGGTAGGCAATGCCTAAACCTGCAGAGCCCATCATCACCAAGTCATTGGCACCATCACCAACGGCAACGGTATTATGTAGTTCCAATTCGTACTCTTCAGCCAACTCTACCAAGATATCCGCTTTGGTCTGCGCCGAAACAACATCGCCTAAGACTTCACCCGTCAACTTACCGTTGACGATCTCAAGCGTGTTTGATTGAGCATGGTCTAGATCAAGGGTATCTTTCAGGTAGTCAGAGAAGTAAGTAAAACCGCCTGATGCAATCGCCGTTTTCCAGCCAAGCTTATTTAGAGTATTCACCAGCCCGACCAAGTCTGGCATGAATGGCAATGACTGACGCACTTGCTCTAATATCGATTCATCCGCACCTTTCAGTGCTCCTACTCGCTGGCGTAGGCTCTGTTCAAAGTCGAGCTCGCCTTGCATTGCTCGTTCTGTGATTTCAGAGACTAACTCTCCCACTCCAGCTAGCTTGGCAATCTCATCGATGCATTCAATTTGAATCGCTGTGGAATCCATATCCATCACGATCAAACCTGGCTTAGATAAGTCTGGGACCTCGCTAAGGCAAGCATAATCAAGCTTTAGCGCTTGGAGGATTTCTTCGTGTGCTGGCGTTAGATTGCCTGACATCAAAGCCACTTCATAATGCCCAACCTTCCACGTATCGAGGATGGTGTTGTAAGTGCCAGTGAAAAAGTCGATGTCATCGAAAGATTGTGGAGATAGGTACTCACCAAACACAATCCAATTGGCCTTGGATTTAGCGAGTTGAGAAGCGAAACGAGTCTCGGGGAGTCGAGTTAATAATGTCGTATGCCTTTTTATCGGCAGATATTTCTGAGCGTCCATGTGTATGATTCCTAATTAACTATGCTAAACGTTAACCTATTGCAATTTGAAAACGCAAGTCTCAATATGTCTTAATCATAACATTTGTTTATTTCAGGCTTCGTGAAACATGAATGAATCATTGTTCTCAATACGTAACGCTTTACGAATGCTAGCCCTCATTTTGTTGGCTACCATGTTCGTTGTAACGATTAAAAATACGGTCGTGATCAGTAAAGGTAACGAGAAGATCCAAGCAAAACAGTTGGAAACTCTTACCAAGCTGCTTATCTCTCAGGCATCACTTTCAGCCAGCAAGATGATCACGCAACAAGACCAAGAGCGATTGCTTGATCTGACTAACCAGCTATCTCAAGACCGACTGGTGTTCGATACCACCATCTATGATGCAGAGGGTATTCGACTGGCTTCGAGCGAAAAAGCCCTCTCGGTACGTGAGGTTCTTGGCTTAGATACACCACTTTCAACAGCAAGTATCGGCAGACAACAGTTAGTTGAACCTATTTATTCTCCAGAGAAAACGATCATCGGCTTTATTCGAGTGACTTTTGAAACCGGTAAGATGACGGCGATTTCTGATCACCACTACCGCAAAAGTGATCGCTACATGATCGGTATGGTGTTGATGGGGTTTGTGAGTGGCGTGTTGTTCATCATGCTGATTCGCAGAAGACCAACTAAGTCTGGTGAGAACTTACTATTGAAAAATGTAAGCTCATAAACACACTAGGCTGACAATAAATACTAGACTCAGAATAAATACAGCAATCCAATAAAAAGCCCCGACGCTCAGGCAGCAACGGGGCTTTTTGTTATCTGTTAACTTATCAAGCTAAGACAAATCAAGATTATTCTTGGTCGCCAAGCAGTACAGAGTCTAGTGCGATAACCATCATGTCGTTGAAAGTCGTTTGACGTTCATCTGATGTCGTTTGCTCACCAGTCTTAATGTGGTCAGAAACAGTACAAATCGTTAGAGCTTTTGCGCCGTATTCAGCACACACACCATAGATGCCAGCCGCTTCCATCTCTACGCCAACAATGCCGTATTTGTCCATTACTTCGAACATCTCTGGATCTGGCGTGTAGAACAGCTCAGCCGAGAACAGGTTACCGACTTTTACGCCGACACCGAGAGCTTTGGCTGCATCTTCTGCCGCGCGCACCATTTTGTAATCCGCAATAGCCGCAAAGTCATGATCTTTAAAGCGAATACGGTTCACTTTAGAGTCAGTACATGCGCCCATGCCGATCACCACATCACGCACTTTGATATCTTCGCTCACTGCACCACAACTACCTACACGAATGATCTTCTTCACACCAAAGTCTTTGATCAGCTCAGTCGCGTAAATAGAACAAGATGGAATGCCCATACCGTGTCCCATTACCGAAACCTTACGACCTTTGTAAGTACCGGTGTAACCAAACATGTTGCGAACGTCGCACACTTGAACCACTTCTTCTAAGAAGGTTTCAGCGATGTATTTAGCACGTAGCGGGTCACCTGGCATTAAAACTACGTCAGCGAAATCACCCATTTCAGCATTAATATGTGGAGTAGCCATTGAAAATATCCTTAATCTCAAAACAAAAAAAGAAGAGAGAGGTTTCCCTCTCTCTTCGTTAACTATTATAGAAAGCTTGTACCGTGTCCCATTGGCGATGTACCAAAGTATGACGCTAAGCTTTGACCGATATCAGCGAACGTATCGCGACGGCCTAAAGAACCGGCTGGAACCTTCTGACCGTAAACAATCACAGGGATGTGCTCACGAGTATGGTCTGTACCTGGCCATGTCGGATCACAACCGTGGTCAGCCGTTAGGATAAGCACATCATCTTCTTTCATCATATCGATGATTTCATTGATGCGACCATCGAAGTACTCAAGTGCCGCTGCATAACCAGCAACATCACGGCGGTGGCCGTAAGCTGAGTCGAAATCAACGAAGTTAGTGAACACGATAGTGTTGTCGCCTGCTTCATTGATCGCTTCTTTGGTTGCTTCAAATAGCGCAGGAATACCTGTTGCTTTGGTTTTCTGAGTGATGCCACAACCCGCGTAGATATCAGAGATCTTGCCGATTGAGTGAACGTTACCGCCCTTCTCATCAACCAACTTCTGAAGAATGGTGGCTGCAGGTGGCTCAACAGAAAGATCACGACGGTTACCAGTACGTTCGAATTGACCTTTACCTGGGCCAATGAACGGACGAGCGATAACACGACCAATGTTGTAGTCTTCTAGCTCTTCACGAGCAATCTGACAAAGGTCTAATAGGTTTTGCAGGCCGAATGTCTCTTCGTGACAAGCGATCTGGAAAACAGAGTCTGCAGAAGTATAGAAGATTGGCAGACCAGTCTTCATGTGCTCTTCACCTAGGTTATCTAGGATTTCCGTACCAGATGAGTGGCAGTTACCCAAGAAACCAGACAGGCCTGCACGCTCAAGGATGCGGTCAGTCAGTTCTTTTGGGAAGCTGTTCTCTTTGTCGGTGAAGTAGCCCCAGTCAAACAGTACAGGAACACCTGCGATTTCCCAGTGACCTGATGGCGTGTCTTTACCAGAAGACAGCTCAGCAGCGTGACCGTAAGCGCCAATGATCTCAGCGTCTGCATCCATACCAGGAGCAAAACGACCCGTAGACTCTTTGTGAGCCATCGCTAGACCTAGCTTAGACAGGTTTGGCAGTGCCAGTGAACCTTTACGATCTGCATTGTCTGCAAGACCTTGGTCACAATGATCTGCGATGTGGCCCATAGTGTCAGAACCTACATCACCAAATTTGTCTGCATCCGCTGTTTCACCGATACCGAATGAATCTAAAACTAAAATAAATGCTCTTTTCATTTTCTTCACCAACTTATTGCTCTTTGCACCAGAACTCTGTTTATCGGTATACGCGAGGTATACCGATACCTGTTATTTACACGTCTTCAGAACGAATCTGACGGTAAACGTCTGGCGTTGCTGTATATTCTCCGCCCACAGTGATTGCATTTTGTAATGCTGTTGCAGCTTCTTGCCACTGTTGTTCGTTACGAGCATGAATCATTGCTAATGGCTTATCTTCACTTGCTACTTCACCTAGGCGAATGAAGTGATCAAAACCGACTGCGTAATCAATGCTGTCAGTTGCTACACGACGACCGCCGCCCATACCAACCACAGCCATACCAATTGCACGAGTATCCATTGCTGATACCACACCGCTTTCTAACGCGTACACTGGCTTAATAATGTCTGCTTTTTCTAGGTAGTTATCGTAGTTCATTACGAAATCAACTGGACCACCAAGGCCCGCTACCATTTTACCGAAGCACTCTGCTGCCTTACCGTTATCCAGTACTGCCATCAGTTTTTCGCGCGCTTCGTCTGAGTCTTTAGCTAGGTTACCGAGCACCAGCATTTCAGCACACGATGCTAGAGTGATCTCTAACAAGCGAGGGTTACGATATTCACCCGTTAGGAACTGAACCGCTTCACGAACTTCTACTGCGTTACCCGCTGAAGAAGCCAGCACTTGGTTCATGTCCGTTAGGATTGCTGTTGTTTTAGTACCCGCACCGTTTGCTACTGCAACGATAGATTTCGCTAGCTCTTCAGATGCTTCGTAAGTCGGCATGAATGCGCCTGAACCTACTTTTACATCCATCACTAGAGAATCAAGGCCAGCAGCCAGTTTCTTAGATAGGATTGAAGCCGTAATTAGCGAGATGTTATCTACGGTTGCTGTGATATCACGAGTCGCGTAAACACGCTTGTCAGCAGGCGCTAGATCGCCTGTTTGACCGATGATAGCCACACCAGCATCTTTCGTTACTTCACCGAACACTTCGTTGGTTGGTGTAATGTTGTAACCCGGGATAGATTCTAGCTTGTCTAGCGTACCGCCAGTGTGGCCTAAACCACGACCAGAGATCATTGGAACGAAACCACCACATGCTGCCACCATAGGGCCAAGCATCAGAGAAGTTACGTCACCAACACCACCAGTAGAGTGTTTATCAACGATTGGGCCATCAAAGTTCATGTGGCTCCAGTCAATCACCATACCTGAATCACGCATTGCACAAGTTAGTGCGATACGTTCTGGCATCGTCATTTCATTAAAAAAGATAGCCATTGCGAATGCGGCAATTTGGCCTTCAGAAACCGTGTTTTTAGCAACACCTTGAATGAAGAAGTTAATTTCTTCAGCTGTTAGGACTTCACCGTCACGTTTTCTGCGAATAATTTCTTGAGGTAGATACATTAGTGCCTCCCAAACTCTAGTGAGTATGGTTTGTAGGGAAAAGAGGTAATATGGAGTGGCTTGACGCCACTCCATCAAACAGACTTATTATGTTCAATACTCTAAATATTTGGCGTTGCAGTTAGGCGACCAGTGAGTTCATTCCTATGAGCATAGACTCTATGTGATTAGGAGGAACTTACGCAGTCAACAACGCTGCGGTGTCAAATATGACGAGTAAATTAGTATGCTGCTGGATCAGCAGTCTGGTCTGTCACTTCTAATGTATTAAGAAGGTTAGTTAGTAGGCTTGAAGCACCAAAACGGTAGTGCATGTTGTCTGCCCACTCAGCGCCTAGTAGCTCATCAGCCATTGCTAGGTATAGTGCTGCATCTTCAGCAGTACGTACGCCACCAGCTGGTTTGAAACCAACTGTTTTAGCAACACCCATGTCACGAATAACTTCAAGCATCATGCGCGCGTACTCTGGAGTCGCGTTTACTGGCACTTTACCTGTTGAAGTTTTGATGAAGTCTGCACCTGCTTCGATACAGATTTGAGAAGCTTTCTTGATTAGTGCTTCTTCTTTCAGTTCACCTGTTTCGATGATCACTTTAAGCGTGATGTCACCACAAGCTGCTTTACACTGTTTAACTAGCTCAAAGCCAACTTCTTCGTTGCCAGCAATAAGAGCACGGTATGGGAATACTACGTCAACTTCGTCTGCGCCGTACGCTACCGCTGCTTTTGTTTCTGCAACAGCAATTTCGATGTCGTCATTACCATGAGGGAAGTTAGTTACAGTCGCAATGCGTACTTCTGGAGTACCTTGCTCACGCAACGCTTTCTTAGCTGCTGGGATAAAGCGAGGGTAAATACAGATTGCAGCGGTGTTGCCTACTGCAGTCTTCGCGTCATGACAAAGCGCCACTACTTTTTCAGTAGTATCGTCGTCATTTAGCGTAGTTAGGTCCATAAGTTTAAGTGCACGTAGAGCTGCTGCTTTTAAATCGCTCATTTCTATCTCCGATCAATATATTCAAATAGTTAACTACTTCGCCCTCCATCCAGTATAGATGGATATTTTAGTAATGCTCAGTAGCCACAAATGAACGGACTTGGTTCCCTGAAGACTTGATAACTTTCGCTACCAATTGCAATCCTTGTCACCGCACAGTACCAGTTTGGTCTATGGCACAACAAATCAGTCATGTTGTGTCTAACATCTATAGCGTATCGCTAATTTTGGCTTAATCCCAGAAGAATAACGTTCGAGTTGATTTCGAGGTTACTTTCTTGCCAACAGAGACATCCTATCCCTTTAGCTTATACATTATAGGTATCCATCAATAAATTGTAGTGCTCCTTAGAACGCAAACGGTTTGTATCTCAAAAAAACATTCTAGACCCTACATCGAATCTAAGCATAAGCGCGTGCATATACTAAAAACGGCAGGCCTAAAAACAAAAAAGCCCCGCAGCAATTTCTTGCTACGGGGCGATATTATTATGGCGTCTATATATCGATTTCTAACTAATTAGAAAGACAGGAAGAAGCCAGCAATTGTTGCTGCCATCAGGTTAGATAGAGTACCAGCAATTACCGCTTTAACACCCATACGTGCGATGTCGTGGCGACGGCTTGGTGCAATACCACCTAGACCACCTAGAAGAATCGCAATTGAAGAAAGGTTTGCGAAACCACATAGTGCGAATGCGATGATAGCTTGAGTCTTCTCAGACATCACTTGACCAGTTGCTGCAACAACTTGAGCGTTTTCACCAACGTATGGTACGAAGTTTAGGTATGCAACGAATTCGTTAACAACTGTCTTCTGACCAATGAAAGAACCAGCGATAGTTGCTTCTTCCCATGGAACACCAATGATGAATGCTAGCGGTGCGAAGATCCAACCTAGAAGAAGTTCTAGAGTTAGGTTTTCCATACCGAACCAACCACCGATGCCACCTAGGATACCGTTGATTAGAGCAATTAGACCGATGAATGCTAGTAGCATTGCACCAACGTTAAGTGCTAGTTGTAGACCAACTGATGCGCCACCTGCTGCTGCGTCGATAACGTTAGCTGGTTTGTCATCGCCACCGTCCATTTCGTCAGCGATGTTGTCGTCTGGCGTATCTGTTTCAGGCTTGATGATTTTAGCGAATAGTAGACCACCTGGTGCTGCCATGAATGATGCTGCTACAAGGTACTCTAGAGGTACACCCATAGATGCGTAACCCGCTAGTACACCACCAGCTACAGAAGCCAAACCACCACACATTACTGCGAATAGTTCAGAGTTAGTCATTTTAGGAACAAATGGACGAACAACTAGAGGTGCTTCAGTTTGACCAACGAAGATGTTTGCTGCTGCAGACATAGACTCGGCGCGAGAAGTACCTAGAGCTTTCTGAAGACCACCACCAAGAACTTTGATTACAATTTGCATAACACCAATGTAGTAAAGTACAGAGATAAGTGCAGAGAAGAAAATCAGAGTTGGTAGTACTTGGAAAGCAAAGATGAAACCGATACCGTCAACTGAGAAGTTAACTAGGCTGCCGAATAGGAAACCAGTACCGTCTTTACCGTAGTCGATCACGTTTGCTACACCAGCAGAGAAACCTGCAAGTAGATCACGACCCCAAGGGATGTAAAGTACGAATGCACCAAGTGCGAATTGGATAGCGAAAGCGCCACCCACTGTTCTTAGATTAATAGCTTTGCGGTTGTCAGATAGTAGTACTGCGATTGCGATCAGTGCAACCATTCCGACTAGGCTCATAAACAGGCTCATAGTTTATGACTTCCTTATTAGTTATTTATTGGCGTGTTACAAAATGGGGCTATAAAGCGGAGGCAATTATACTCATGCGACCACTAATAAAGTAATGCCGTCCTCACACTTTCGTAGAAGATTCATGTACCATTCACACGCAAATGTGATCCAAATCACAAGCTCAGTGCAATTTACGCAAACGATAAACAAAAACCTTCGATTTTATTCACATATACCGAATGCGCGATGGCTATTTTGCCAAATTTGCGCTGCAATCGATTGCTTTGGCTCTTTTCTAAGCAAAAAAAGTTCATTTAAGATCGTAACTAAATATTTGGAATGATTAACATTTCCTTGGTTTCCATACATGGGCATGTCCGGAGCATCCGTTTCCAATACCAGACATTCAAGGGGCAATTTTGCGATGGTTGTGCGTGTTTTTTGCGCTCTTGGGTAAGTTATCGTTCCACCGACGCCAATATAGAAACCGAGCTTGATCCACGCCAAAGCTTGCTGTTCACTCCCAGAAAAACCGTGAATCACACCACCTAAGGTGAACTTATGCTGCTTTATTAGCTCGATAAGTCGGTTGTAAGACTTCCTCTCATGGATGATTAAAGGCAGGTCAAACGCCTTGGCAAGTTCCATTTGCTGGATGAAAAAGCGCTCTTGTTTCTCCTGTTCCACATCCACAAAAAAGTCCAACCCACACTCACCAATGGCCACACACTGACGTGTTTTTGATGCGAGTAGTTGGTGAAGTTCTTCAAATTGCATCTCATCCGCTTGCTCTAAAAAGTAAGGATGAAAGCCTAATGCGTAGTAAACATTGGGGTGAGATTGCGCAATTTTCTCAAGCTTATGCCAGTTATTTTGACCGATAGAAGGGATGAGTAACTTCTCAACTTGAGCCTGTTTCGCTTCTTTAAGATAGCCATCAATAGTTTGATCAGGTGTAAAACCTTGCTCAAACGCCTCAAAATCCGCGTGGCAATGAGTATCAAACAGCGGAAAGTCACTTATTTGCTGTGTCATTTTCCCTACTCTCCATTTGTTTCCCTTGAGGATCACGACGATAAGCAACACAACTGCGCTTGTTCTCAGGCGTTAAGCCAAGCTCTTCACACCACTTATCATATCTTTTAACCCAAGTTTTTATCCAACCCAACATAACTGCCTCTAACCTCAGCCTTTAAACCTCAAATAAAACGCATTAAAAAACGCCTATTGCAGAACAATAGACGTTTTTGTTTAACTCTAATAGATCGCGGAGAAATTAGTGCTCGCGCGTCGCTCGGAATTGAACTTCAGGGAAACGTTCAGAAGCTAGGTTCAAGTTCACCATAGTTGGTGCGATGTAAGACAGGTTGTCACCGCCATCTAGCGCTAGGTTAGATTGGTTCTTACGTTTGAACTCTTCCAGTTTCTTAGCGTCGTCACACTCAACCCAGCGAGCTGTTGCAACGTTAACACCTTCGTAGATAGCTTCTACGTTGTATTCCGCTTTCAAGCGCGCTACAACCACGTCGAACTGAAGTACACCAACCGCACCAACGATCAGATCGTTGTTCTGCATAGGACGGAATACTTGTACTGCGCCCTCTTCAGAAAGCTGAACTAAGCCTTTTAGAAGTTGCTTCTGCTTAAGTGGATCGCGTAGGCGAATACGACGGAATAGCTCAGGTGCGAAGTTAGGAATACCAGCGAACTTAAGGCTCTCACCTTGAGTAAAGGTATCGCCAATCTGGATTGTGCCATGGTTATGCAGACCAATAATGTCACCAGCGTATGCTTTTTCAGCACGCGCACGGTCGCCCGCCATGAAGGTTACCGCATCCGAAATACTTACGTTCTTACCAGTACGAACATGGTTCATCTTCATGCCTTGGTCGTAAGTACCTGATACGATACGCATGAATGCGATACGGTCACGGTGTTTTGGATCCATGTTTGCTTGGATCTTAAACACGAAACCAGAGAATTTCTCTTCTGTCGCTTCTACATCACGCTCATTCGCTTGGCGCGTTTGAGGTGCAGGAGCCCACTTCGTTAGACCATCAAGCATGTGGTCCACACCAAAGTTACCCAATGCAGTACCGAAGTAAACCGGCGTTAGCTCACCAGCAAGGAACAGTTCGTGATCAAACTCCGGACAAGCACCAATAACAAGCTCTAGTTCTTCACGTACGCTTTCCGCAAGATCAGCACCTACCGCTTCATCTAGCTCAGGGTTGTCCAAACCTTTAATGATGCGAACTTCTTGAATCTCATGACCGTGGCCAGATTCGTACAAGATCGTTTCGTCACGGTGAATATGGTAAACACCTTTAAACTCTTTACCACAACCGATTGGCCATGAGATTGGAGCACAGGCCATACCTAGCTCGCTTTCCACTTCATCAAGCACTTCCATCGGGTCACGAACATCACGGTCAAGTTTGTTCATAAACGTTACGATTGGAGTATCACGAAGACGTGTTACTTCCATCAGCTTACGAGTACGGTCTTCGACACCTTTAGCAGCATCGATAACCATCAAACAAGAATCAACCGCTGTTAGCGTACGGTACGTATCTTCCGAGAAATCTTCGTGTCCTGGAGTATCGAGTAGGTTTACTAGGCAATCATTGTATGGGAATTGCATTACCGACGTAGTTACCGAGATACCACGTTCTTTTTCCATCTCCATCCAGTCAGATTTAGCGTGCTGGTTAGAGCCACGGCCTTTTACGGTACCCGCTTTTTGAATCGCGTTTCCGAATAAAAGAACTTTTTCAGTAATCGTGGTTTTACCCGCATCCGGGTGAGAGATAATCGCAAACGTTCTACGTTTGCTCACTTCTTGTTGGAAAGACATAGTCGCCCTTTGCTGATCTAAAGCGTAAAAAGGGCAAGTAGATAATACTTGCCCTTGAATTCTGTGTGCGGATTATACAGAAAGCGTATCACTTTCTAAAGGGTCAGTTTACACCCTATTTTTTGGCTAATTTTGTGATTAGCTATCTAGTTAGCGAAAAGACGTAACATGACTAGCTAAAAGACATAAAAAGATAGCTCATAATGATGGCATCTTCGTTGCCTTGTTTAGTTGGATAGTAATTACGACGGCGATCAACTTCGTTGAAGCCTGCCTTTTCGTAAAGATTAAACGCGTTCACATTACTTTCGCGAACTTCCAGCCAAGCACTTTCCGCATCAGCTTGTTCACATATATCAAGGAAATGTTCAGTTAGTGCCTTACCATAACCTTTGCCTTGCTTGCTTGGGTCTACCGCAATATTAAGCAGCGTCACTTCACCAACAATATTTTGAGCGAAGAAATAGCCCACCACTTGTCCATCAACTTCAAGGACATGATGACAAGCGCCTCGGCTATCAAGATCTCGGATCATATTTTCAGACCAAGGGTGAGAATGCGCGGCCTGCTCTATCTTCCAAATGGCGTCTAGGTGTTGTTGTGAAGTCGGTAAAAATTGATTAGTCATAAGCACAAATTTGTTGCCATAAATCGCGGCGGTGTTGGTTGTTACCGTTAATGTCAGACAGTAATGGCGATTGAAGTGTTTTAGCCTTCAGCTCTTGAGCCGACTCACAACCAGCAAACCATATCCACTCAACCGAACCTAAATCCACAGTAGACAAGTGTTGCGGTTGAAGGTGTAAAGCCTGAGATAAGTCGAGCTTGATACTTTTGAGTACTCGCTCAAACATCACGGCGAGATCTTCCTGAGGTTTTTCAGGCGAAACCAACAGTAACTTGCAATCGCTCGAGAGCGGAGTCAATTCAGATTCATAACCTGCTAAACGCTCTGGGTGACTTAGTTCCCATTGGCTAATGCCCATCTCATGTAGGTATTGCGCGTGTGTTTGTGACATATCTAGCGGTAGTAACCTTAAGTTTATTGGAGCCAAAGTTTATTGAAACCAGAAGTTTGTTAGAACTAGTTTTGTGAAAGCTGCCTCTATTGAAAGAGCGCTTATTAGAGCAGGGCTGATACTAACAAAAAATAAAGGAGCATCAAGCTCCTTTATTTAGACTAAATCAGTTTGTATCTTGTTGCGTGATAAATCAGCTTATAAGTCGTTGAACTCAGGACTGTAAGCAATCTCACCAGAATGCCCTGCAAGCGCACCTTCAACTAACTCGATAGCTTGGAAAGCTCCTTCAGGTACATCCCAAGTGCAGCTCAAACCAAATTCACTCGCAGCCTTGAAACCAAAGCGACCGTAATAGGCAGGATCACCAAGCACGACACAGGCTGGGTAACCAAAATCAACCAAAGTAGAGAAAGCATCTTCAACCAGTGATTTAGCAATGCCTTGGTTGCGGAACTCTTCTTTCACAGCAAGTGGTGCAAGCCCCTGCCAGTTGTGATCGTCACCTTTAAGGGTAATTGGGCTAAACATCAGGTGACCAACCACCTCGCCTTCGTCAGAGCAAGCCACCAGCGATAGCGTTAAATGACTATTCTCACGCAAGCTCATAACCAAATTAGCTTCTGCATCCGTTTCAAAAACAGATTTCAATAGACGATCAATGACAAGTATATCTGCCGGTGCTTCAGTTCGAATAAGCATTCATTACCTCACTTTGTGTATCTGGGGATTGTACTCCCTTCTGCACAAAATCAGCTAATTGATTTAACAAAGTTTTCATAGGAGTCGGCAATAAGTCCAAATCTACGCTATCCATCAAGTTTTTAACTTCTAAACCGAGCTCGGTATCGCCTTCAATAGACAGTCTACGTTGGAAGAAAAGCGTATCTGGGTCTTCTTTACGCCCCGCAATCAACACAAGATCGTTAAGATTGCCGCTAAAGCTTACATCTTCAACCACCTCTTTATCAGCTACAACCAGTTGCTCATTTTTGTAGCTAATACACCAACTTAACCCCATGTCTTTTATTGAGACTTTCAGCCATTTGTCTTCTAAAAACTCAAAGTCACCGTCCTCTAAAGCTTCCTTGAATACATTCTTAAGCGCCTCCAATAAGGCTCTTTTTTGTACTGTTTTAGGCAATAACTGGACTGGAGATCGCAAAATTGATGCGGCATTTTGAACTAGTTGAGTGCGAATCTTGTTTATCACGTGACTTATCCGTAACTTTGTCAATAATATGGAATGCATCATAGATGATGTTGAGATCTCAGTTACTGTTATGTATCAAATTAACTTCTGTTTGATACTCGACCTTTAATATCCTGAAAATCACAGTTATAGTAACTCAGGTAATGAGAATTACAGCGGATCGCTGCACTCACAGGTAAATATCGATAGCCACACAAAAAGTAATAAATATTTATCGATAGTGAATATTCAAGCTCTTGGAGAATTGGTAGTACTTTGATGCCTCCCCAACAACTACAACATTGGTTTACCCAGCTAACTGCAAATAGTCCGTTCTTTTTTGCAGTACTTGATGCTCAACATAACTATTTTATGGTGAATGAGCGTTACTGCGATATTGCTGGTTTGAGTCAAACAGAGCTTGCAGGCATGAATGATCGCCAAACATTGGGCGAACAGTTCTACCAACATCTCAAGCCTTACTATGAGCGTGCATTCAGTGGCGAAACGATTGAGGCCGAAGTCACCCTCAACGAAACAGACCTCGATACCAGCCTTCATTTCAGCCTATCTCCGCTTACCAATGGCAACAAAACCGACTACATCGTCTTTCACGCCTTCGACACATCAGAAAACCAAGTACTTGTCCGTTCTTTAGAAGAATCCGAAGCCAAATTCCACAAACTATCTCAACTACTTCCAGATGGATTACTGCTCGTTGAAAGTGACTACATCTTGTCATCTAACCCAGCAGCAGCGCGCTTGCTTGGCTTTAACTCAACCACAGAGTTAATTGGTGAAGAGTTGGGACGCCTATTTATCGATGAACAAACCAAAACAGTCTTCAATAATAACCTCAGCTCTATTATTTCTGAGTCTGGTTTGGTTTGCTTAACGGGTGCACGATGCGGCTTTGAACGTAAGGTTCAGCTCAACATCGACTCCACCACTGTTCTTGGAAGCAACACTCAGTTGGTGCTTATCCAAGACGCACAAGAAACCGCAAAACAATACACACCAGCAAACAGTGAAGATGCCTACATAGATGCACTGACCAAACTCTACAATCGAGTTGGGTTTACTAAGCGTCTTGAGCAGTTCATTCACAACGATACGCCGGTGGTGATGCTCTACTTAGACATTGATAACTTTAAAAATATCAATGACTCACTTGGTCATCACATCGGTGACAAGGTGATTAAAGAGGTCGCTTCGCGTCTTAAACGCTTACTGCCTCGTAAGGCCGTGATTGGACATTTAGGCGGGGATGAGTTTGGTATTATCCTTCCAGAACCTGAACATCAGCGAACACCTGAAATGCTCGCTGAAAAGATCATTTCCCTGATCAATCAACCCTTCGATCTTCACCACTTTAGCAAGCGCTTAGCCTGCTCTATTGGTAGTGTGAGCTTTCCTCAAGATGGTACTGATGCTCGTATCTTGCTGCAAAATGCAGACACAGCAATGTATGAAGCGAAAGATCGTGGTCGTAATCGTCTGATCAAGTTCAACGAACAGATGAATAAAGAAGCGCGTATGCGACTGTGGCTTGAGATAGAGCTCCAAAAAGCACTGCAACAAAATGGACTTGAGGTTTGGTATCAACCGAAAGTGAATGCCCGTGATTTCACCATCAACGGCGCTGAAGCTCTGGTACGTTGGAAGCATCCTGTCGAAGGTTATATCAGTCCGGCCGCGTTCATTCCTGTGGCGGAACGAGCAGGGCTTATTGAACAACTTGGCCGAGTGGTAATGCGTGAAGTATTTGCTACGGTTAAGCGCTGGAAGATGCAAGGTATCCTTCCAGGTCGAGTGGCTATCAACCTTTCACCAGAACAGTTTGGTAACCCGAAACTGATTGATTACATGGAAAAGCTACTGCGTTCGACCGAGCTTGATCCAAGTGCGATTACGTTCGAGCTAACGGAAAGTGCGGTGATGAGTGATAGTGAACACACACTCCAAATGCTTAACGCCATCAAGAAACTTGGCTTTGCTCTCTCCATTGATGATTTTGGTACAGGTTACTCTTCACTGTCTTACCTTGCTCGCTTCCCAATTGATGAGCTTAAGATAGACCGTGCTTTCATCTCTGATATCGATACCCTACCAAAGCAAATCACCGTAATTGAAAACATCATCAACCTAGGTAAATCTCTCGATTTGACCGTGGTTGCTGAAGGTGTCGAAACCAGTGAGCAAGCAACTCTGCTATCGAACCTCAACTGTAGTTCGATTCAAGGCTTCCACTTCTACCGTCCGCAACCAAAACAAGATGTCGAAGAGTTGTTTGCCCAAAACCGCCGTCATAAGAACTAATCAAGTACCTCATATTTAAACCAAGCCAACATGTAAAACGGTCACTCGTCAGTACCTCAAACGGAGTAAAAGCAGATTTATCCATCTAAACCTGCCTTACATCAATTCCGTCATTCACAATTCTTCATAAAATGCTCGCTTCAACTTAATTCTACTGGTAGTGAGCAAATGGAACTCTTATGCCCAGCGGGTAACTTACCTGCTTTGAAAACCGCTATTGATTGTGGTGCGGATGCTGTCTATATCGGATTCAAAGACGATACCAATGCCCGACACTTTGCAGGCCTAAACTTTGCGGGTAAAAAGCTCGATCGTGCTGTGCAGTATGTGCATGACCACAACAAGAAAATTCATGTTGCCCTAAATACGTTTGCTCACCCAAATGGCTTCGACCGTTGGACTAATGCCGTAGACAACGCCGCTGCTCTGGGTGTTGATGCGCTGATCATCGCAGACATCGCGGTGCTTGAGTACGCAGCAAATAAGTATCCAGATCTCGAACTGCACCTATCAGTGCAAGCATCTGCGACCAATGCGGCGGCTATCGACTTCTACCATAAAAACTTCAACGTTAAGCGTGTCGTACTACCGCGTGTGTTGTCGATTCATCAGGTCAAACAGCTTTCTCGTAACATCACTTCTGACGTTGACCTTGAAGTATTCGCTTTTGGTAGCTTGTGCATCATGGCAGAAGGCCGTTGCTACCTCTCTTCATACATGACAGGCGAATCACCAAATACCGTTGGTGCTTGTTCTCCCGCAAAATACGTTCGCTGGCAAGAAACAGAAACTGGCCTCGAGTCTCGCTTGAACGAAATCCTTATCGATAAGTATGAAGCAGGTGAGAACGCAGGTTACCCAACGCTGTGTAAAGGCCGCTTTGAAGCCGAGACCGATGGTGAACGTAAGCGCTATCACGCACTTGAAGAGCCCACCAGCCTCAACACGCTATCCATGTTGCCTGAGCTTTTCGCGGCAAACGTTGCCTCAGTGAAGATTGAAGGTCGCCAACGCAGCCCGGCTTATGTTGAACAAGTCACTCGCACTTGGCGCGCAGCTATCGATCGCTACTTAGCGAACCCAGAACAATACCAAGTGGAACAAGCTTGGAATGCGACACTGGCGAATGTATCTGAAGGTACACAAACCACGCTTGGCGCTTATCACCGTAAATGGCAATAGAGCCAAATGGAGAACTCAATGAAATACGCATTAGGCCCTCTACTTTATTTTTGGCCAAAACAAGACGTTGAAAGCTTCTATGAGCAAGCGAAATCAAGCTCTGCCGATATCATCTACCTAGGTGAAGCGGTGTGTTCAAAGCGTCGTGAGATGAAAGCGAAACACTGGATGGACATTGCTAAAGAGCTGTCGGCTTCAGGTAAGCAAGTCGTACTTTCCACCATGGCATTGCTAGAAGCACCAAGCGAAGTCAACATCATGAAGAAGTACATCGATAACGGTGACTTTGCGATCGAAGCCAATGATGTGTCTGCTATTCAACTGGCCAGCGAAAGCAAAGTACCTTTCGTGGTTGGCCCGGCAGTAAACACCTACAACGCACGCACCCTGAACCTGTTCTTGAAACAAGGTATGACGCGTTGGTGTATGCCGGTTGAGCTTTCTCGCGAATGGCTAAGCAACGTAATGACCCAGTGCGAAGAGCTAAATATTCGTAACAAGTTCGAAGTTGAAGTGTTTAGCCACGGCTACCTACCGCTTGCTTACTCAGCACGCTGCTTTACCGCTCGCGCTGAAAACAAAGCTAAAGACGATTGCGAAACCTGCTGTATCAAGTACCCAACAGGGCTACAAGTAGAAAGCCAAGAAGGCCAATCAGTCTTCAACCTTAACGGTATTCAGACGCAATCAGGCTACTGCTACAACCTAGTCAACGATTTGCCAAATATGCACGACTTGGTTGATGTGGTTCGTTTAAGCCCACTCGGCATCGATACCTTCTCTGAAATCAATAACTTCAGAGCGAACGAGCAAGGTCAAAAACCGATGAAGATTGAAAGCCGCCAATGTAATGGTTACTGGCATCAGCTTGCAGGTTTAGACGTTAAGAACATCTAGTTCCTCGCATTGGACTAACCAGCAACAGATACAAAAAAGGTCTAGCGTTCGCTAGACCTTTTTAATGCGACTTAAGAAACACGGCCTATGCCGTCGCTGTTTCCATCGGTGAGGCATCGAGCTTCTTTAAGTCTTTGTAGAGCATTACCATCACCACCACACTTAACGCGATGTTAGACAGTGGGTACGCAATCCAGATCCCCGGCACACCGTACAACTTAGGCATGATATACAGGAACGGCAGTTGGATTAGCATATTGCCTATCGTTACAAACATCGCCTTGCTGCCCTTGTTTACCGCTTGGTAATAAGCACCCGCTACCACTAAGAAACCGTCCAGCGCCAATGCAAACATGTGTAGTCGAATACCCAACACCGTGTACTCAACCAACTGAGGTTCGTCTGAGTTAAATACTGATACAAACTCACGTGGGAACGCGTTCAGAAGCAGCACGAACGCCACACCAATCAATACCGAACTCATCATCGCAATCTTAAGTAGCTTGCGGATGTTTGCTTGGTTACGCGCACCATGGTTGTAGCTCACCAATGGTTGCATGCCGTTGGCGATACCTTCAGCCGTGAGATAATAAACCGTCACGATGTAGCCCAAAATCGCGTAAGCACCGATCATCAACTGGTCGCCATATTGAGAGAACAACGCATTGTGCAACGCCACCATCATCGAACCATAAGCGTACATAAAGAAGCTTGATGTACCAATGGCGAAGATTTGTGGAATCACATCCAGCTTCAATCTCAACTCATTCCAACGTAAACGTAGGTTTGCTCGACGCGAGAAGAAGTAAGCCAAGCCGAGAGCCGTTACTACAAACTGGGCAATCGCTGTTGCTAATGCTGCACCCATCAACTCCCAGCCATAGAGAGCGATAAACAGGTAATCGAGCACGATATTAATCACCGCACCAACGATCATCAGTATCGTCGCTAAGTTCGGACTGTCATCGTTACGCAGTAGAAACGGCATCGCGATCGAACCTAGCGTGAAGACACTAGCACCAATCAGAATATGTAAGTACTGCAGACCAAGTTCATACACTCGCCCTTCAGCGCCCTGCCAAAGCAAGAAGTTATCAGCAAACAAGAACAGCAATGCAGAGACAATAGGCGTTATCGCTAACAACAAGGTTAAGCCCGTTGCTAAGATCTGCTTAGCGCCTTGAGTATCTTTTTCACCTTGGCGAATCGAGACAAGCGCACCTGTGCCCACACCCACCAACATACCAATACCAAGAATCGAACCAATCACAGGCCACGCAACATTGATACCTGCAAGTCCATCAGCCCCCACATAGCGGCCAATGAAGATGCCATCCACCACTTGGTACAGGCCATTAACCAACATGGCCGCAACGGTAGGGATTGTGTATCGCCAAAATTGACGACTAATTGAGTTACTCATTTCTTACTCTACTTTCATTTGTGAGTCGCATATCAACAAGATATGACTCGAAAAATTAGTTAACAAGGCTAACTAAATATCTAAATTATTTACTTTAAAGCTTTATTTAATAATAGGTTTAACTGCTGAGATTCTTGCTCAGACAAACGGCTTTCCAGTATCTGTGCCATGACCTGATAGATCTTACTTTCTTCTTCCAAGCCGACTTCCGCTTTGCTGGTCAGTACGACCAACTTAGACCTCGCATCTTCGAGCGAAGCTTTACGCTCAACGAGACCTTTTCTCTCTAACCTTTGAACCATAGTAGTTGCTGAAGGCTT
Source organism: Vibrio sp. 10N.247.311.47 (assembly GCF_041467535.1). NCBI lineage: Bacteria > Pseudomonadati > Pseudomonadota > Gammaproteobacteria > Vibrionales > Vibrionaceae > Vibrio > Vibrio sp. 10N.247.311.47. The sequence goes on along the minus strand of NZ_JBFSUR010000010.1, from coordinate 118,992 downwards.
GGTTACTTGCATTTCAATCGCCAGATCTGTCAATCGGATCGGTTCAAGAGAGGCTTGAATGACCTTCAAATAGTCATATTCATTGAAGCTCAATTGGCAAATAGGATCTTCATTTACCTGAGTGCGCCATATCTTAGAGGCGAAGCGCTCAATCTTTTCTAAATTCTGGTTCAGCATATTCACCTAATCAAAGAATGGCATTTAGTTAGCAAGACTAACTATTTTAGTGTTGTTTAAATAAAAAGCAATCAAAACGAGATGAAGATCATAAAAAAGGAGCATAAAAAAACCGCTGACAGGCAGCGGCTTTTCGGAATCAAAATGTGTTGCTTACTTAGCGTTAGCTTCTTCTTCGGCCTCAGCTAACTTAACTTGTGCTAAGTGCTCAGCTTTAAGCGTGGTGAAGATACGGCTTAACTCTAAGAAAGAGTAACGGTGTTCTACGTATTCATACACGTTAAAAGAAACCGCTAACTTGTACAAAGAGATAGCATTCGCGTAATCACCATTCATATGGTAACGCTTAGCAAGGTAGAAGTACGTCTCTGTTAGACGCTGCGCAAGTAACGTGTTGTCACGAGTACCGGTTAAGATCGCCTTGAAAGCCTGCTCTTCAGTAATGTCATCAAGCATAATCGCGACTAATACCCAACCCCACTGCTCATCACGGCTCTCGTAACGTTTTTGCAAATCAAGCTTAGCCTGCTCTGGCGTCAGCTCATGCTGAATGATGTACAACCACAGAGCGCGAAACGGATCGCTAGGATCGTCGGCATAGTGCTTCATCATCTCTTCATTGGCTAAGTCGTAACGCTCGCCATAGTAAAGCGCGATAGAGCGGTTCCTTTCTGCGTAAGAGTTTTCAGGATCAAGCTCTAACGTAGAATCAAAAGATTCATAAGCCGCATCAAACTCCCCTACCTGCGTAAAGTAAACACCCAAAAGATTGAAGATATCAGGTTGAGCAGGGTTCAATGAAAGAGATTGGTTGAAGTCGAGACGCGCGAGATCACGCAGGCCAACACTGTCGTAGTAGTTACCACGTTCAAACAGCATCTTAGCTCGAACTTCATCGTTCAAATCTGGGCGCTGTAATAACTGACTAAGACGTGCAATTTGAACTTCTTGCTGAACGCTTGGTTGCAGTGGCACAGCCATCGGTGGATAAACCCAACTTGAGGTGTTATCTGATGTTGTCGCACAACCTGTTAGTACAAGCAGTAAACACATACTCGCGGTTTGAAACCATTTCACAAATAATTACTCCTGTTATGACCGCAATAAAAAAGGGGAGCGATATGCTCCCCTTTATAACATGCTTTGTTGACGATAGGTTAGAAATCACTAAAAAGCGATATCACCATCGACACACTGAGAATTACTCAGCAGCAGGTGCTTCGCCTTCAGCTGGCGTTTCAACTGCTTCTTTCATGCTTAGACGTACACGGCCTTGACGGTCAATTTCAAGAACCTTAACAGGAACTTCTTGACCTTCAGTTAGGTAGTCAGACACTTTCTCAACGCGCTTGTCAGCGATTTGAGAGATGTGTACTAGACCATCTTTACCTGGAAGGATAGTAACGAATGCACCGAAGTCAGCTAGACGAGCAACTTTACCTTGGTAAATGCGGCCAACTTCAACTTCAGCTGTGATCTCTTCGATACGACGGATAGCTTCTTTAGCAGCTGCGCCTTCAGTAGCAGCAATCTTGATTGTGCCATCGTCTTCGATTTCGATTGTAGTACCAGTTTCTTCACAAAGAGCACGGATAACTGCGCCGCCTTTACCGATAACATCTTTGATCTTATCAGAGCTGATTTTCATTGTGTGGATACGTGGAGCGAATTCAGAGATATCTTCACGAGCACCAGAGATAGCTTCATCCATTACAGAAAGGATGTGCTTACGTGCACCTTGCGCTTGGTTAAGTGCAATTTGCATGATCTCTTTAGTGATACCTTCGATCTTGATGTCCATTTGAAGTGCAGTGATACCAGCGTTAGTACCTGCTACTTTAAAGTCCATGTCACCTAGGTGATCTTCGTCGCCAAGGATGTCAGAAAGAACAACGAAATCGTCGCCTTCTTTAACAAGACCCATTGCGATACCCGCAACAGAAGCTTTGATTGGAACACCAGCATCCATAAGAGCTAGAGATGTACCACATACAGAAGCCATTGAAGAAGAACCGTTAGATTCTGTGATTTCCGATACAACACGAACTGTGTATGGGAATTCTTCAACAGAAGGCATTACTGCTTGGATACCACGTTTAGCAAGCTTACCGTGACCAATTTCACGACGCTTAGGAGAACCAACGAAACCAGTTTCACCTACACAGTATGGAGGGAAGTTGTAGTGTAGAAGGAAGTTGTCTTTCTTCTCACCCATCAGGCTGTCGATGATTTGAGCATCACGTTGTGTGCCAAGCGTTGCAGTAACAAGTGCTTGAGTTTCACCACGAGTGAATAGAGAAGAACCGTGTGTACGTGGAAGAACACCAGTACGTACGTCTAGCGCACGAACCATGTCTTTTTCACGGCCATCGATACGTGGGTTGCCAGCGATGATGCGGCTACGTACTACGTTTTTCTCTAGAGAACCAAGCATGCCGCGGATTTCGCGCTCATCTAGGTTTTCGTCTTGTGCAATTAGAGCTTCAACAACGTCGTTCTTGATTACGCCAACTTGCTCGTAACGAGCCATTTTCTCAGTGATCTGGTACGCGTCAGATAGACGAGTTTCAGCAAGTTCAGCAACTTGAGCTTTAAGCTCAGTGTTAACTGCTGGTGCTTCCCAGTTCCAAGATGGAGTTGCAACTTCAGCAGCAAACTCGTTGATTGCTTTGATTACAACTTGTTGTTGGTCGTGACCGTAAACAACAGCTGAAAGCATTTCTTCTTCAGATAGGTTATCTGCTTCAGATTCAACCATAAGTACTGCGCCTTCTGTACCAGACACAACTAGGTCTAGTTTAGAGTTTTCAAGCTCAGTATTTGATGGGTTAAGAACAAGTTCGCCGTCGATGTGACCAACACGTGCAGCACCGATAGGACCATTGAATGGAGCACCAGAGATAGCAAGCGCAGCAGATGTTGCGATCATAGTGATCATGTCTGGGTTTACGTCAGGGTTGATAGAAACAACCGTAGCGATAACTTGAACTTCGTTTTTAAACGCACTTGGGAAAAGTGGACGAATTGGACGGTCAATCAGACGAGCTGTTAGTGTTTCGCCTTCAGATGGACGACCTTCACGCTTGAAGAAACCACCAGGGATTTTACCCGCAGCGTATGTACGCTCTTGGTAGTTTACTGTTAGTGGGAAGAAGTCTTGACCTGCAACTGCTTCTTTCTTAGCAACAACAGAAACGAATACTGAAGTATCGTCCATAGTCGCCATTACAGCAGCAGTAGCTTGACGTGCAATTACGCCCGTTTCTAGAGTAACGGTGTGGTTACCGTACTGGAACGATTTTACAACTGGTTTTTCAAACATTGTATATCCTTAGCTCTAAAGTCAGACTTTAGATTAAGTGAATAATGACTCAAGACATTACCAATCGCGACTAGTGAAAAGGGACTTAGGATGGTGACTCTTTGTATGTGTTCATACGCCGAATTAAGACCAAATCCGCCTTTGAATAGTCGCGACCTATTGGCCGACATCTGTGACTGTAATCTCTTGAGAGGTTGATTGCCAAACGCTGAAAACGCTATAGGCGGGCGTAGTATAAACTATTTTTATTAGGAGATATATTTCCTATCAGAAAAAGCCAGATGATATTCTGAGCATCCAGCCTAGCATTTTCTTACAGGCACAAAAAAAGGAGCATAAATGCTCCTTTTCTTCAAACTGTCTTTGCAGACATCGCTATTAGCGACGTAGGCCTAGACGCTTGATTAGGTCTTGGTAACGAGCAAGGTTTTTGCCTTTCAAGTAATCAAGAAGCTTACGACGGCTAGAAACCATACGTAGTAGACCACGACGGCTGTGGTGATCGTGTTTGTGCGCTTTGAAGTGACCTTGTAGGTGGTTGATAGAAGCAGTAAGTAGTGCTACTTGTACTTCTGGTGAACCTGTGTCGCCTTCAGATTGTGCGTATTCTGCAACGATTGCTGCTTTAGTTTCTGCATTCAGAGACATAATTCTCTCCTGATAAGAGTAAGTTTATATTTGTAGCAGCCAATCTCTGATTCAGCCGCTACGCGAGCCGAGGATTATAGGGAAGTTTGTCAGTTGGTGCAATAACAATCGAACCCATTAAAAACGAAAAAAGCGAACCACCTGAATTAGGCGTTCGCTTTCTATCTTATTTGCTCGCTTTTCAAGGCAAACCGCTAAGATCTGACTCGATATAAGCGCTAAGCTTGTGGCTCTTCATCTCTGAAAACAACCAAACGCTTCGGTGCAACTCGGCCATCTTCAGCAATCTGAGCTACGCCGACAAACAGCTTCTCTTCGCCACTTGTCATACGAACCGTGCCTTCAGTTGGCGCACCAGCAACCTGAACTGGCATACCGTGCTGAACTAGGTCAGTCAGTTCCGCGTTCAGGTTTACTTCTGGTAAGTCTTCAACGGCAGTGTCCATTGGCATCAGCAGTGGATCAAGCAGCTCTTTCGGTGCAATTTCTTGCGCCTGTGCTTGCTCTAAGATCTCGTTTAACTGCTCCAAAGTCACCATACGCTCGTATGGGTACTTCGCGACACCTGTACGACGAAGCATGGTCACGTGAGCACCACAACCTAGCATCTCACCAAGATCGTCGGTAATTGTGCGGATGTATGTGCCTTTCGAACAATGCACTTCCATTTCAACTTCATCACCTTCAAAGCGAAGCAGTTCAATAGAGTACACAGTGATCTTACGAGACTCACGAGGAACCTCAATACCTGCACGTGCGTATTCGTACAAAGGCTTACCTTGATACTTCAATGCCGAAAACATTGATGGTATCTGATCGGTTTCACCCTTGAAGCTCGCAATGCAACGCTCAAGCTGTTCTTGAGTCACGTTAACATCACGTGTCTCTACCACTTCACCATCAGAGTCAGAGGTATTGGTACGCTCACCAAGCTTAGCGATAACAACGTAGCGCTTATCAGAATCTAGAAGAAACTGAGAGAACTTCGTCGCTTCACCAAGACAAATTGGCAGCATGCCAGTCGCAAGAGGATCCAGAGCACCGGTGTGCCCTGCCTTCTCTGCAAAGTAAATACGCTTTACTTTTTGCAGTGCATCATTAGACGAAATACCAGTCGGCTTATCTAATAGAATTACCCCGTTGATAGGGCGACCTTTACGACGGCGAGCCATTACTCTTCGCCCTTAGACTGAGTTTCGTCAGTGCGGCCAGCTTCTTCTTGCTTACGCTTGTCGTCGTTCAGAACTTCACTTACTAGGTTAGACATACGCATGCCTTCTACTAGTGTGTTGTCGTAAGTAAAACGAACTTCAGGCGTTAGACGGTGGCGAATACGCTTACCAAGAGCCATACGAACTGGCACTTCATGCTCTTTAAGAGCTTTAAGGCATGATTCCGGTGTTTGCTCACCAACACATAGGAAAGTCACGAACACTTTTGCGTAAGCAAGGTCACGAGACACTTCTACGTCTGAGATAGTTACCATACCAATACGTGAGTCACGAACTTCACGTTGTAGGATAAGCGCAAGCTCTTTTTGAAGCTGCTGAGACACACGTTGTGTGCGGCTAAATTCTTTTGACATTTTCTTTTCTCACTTAGAAAGATGGGGGGCTTGGTAATAACCAGCCCCCCATGGTGTATTCAACAACCGATTACTTATTACCTTTACTAGTAATGTTAGTAACCTTAGTCAATATGTCGAGTCGTACAGACTGATTAGTCTAGAGTACGTTTAACCTCAACGATTTCGAATACTTCGATCTGGTCACCAACGCGAACGTCGTTGTAGTTCTTAACGCCGACACCACACTCGTAACCGTTCTTAACTTCTTGAACGTCATCTTTAAAGCGACGAAGTGACTCTAGTTCACCTTCGTAGATAACAACGTTTTCACGAAGTACACGGATTGGGTTGCTACGCTTAATCGTACCTTCAGTCACGATACAACCAGCGATTGCACCAAGTTTAGGCGACTTAAATACGTCACGAACTTGTGCAAGACCAATGATCTCTTGACGGAATTCAGGAGCAAGCATACCGCCCATCGCCTGTTTAACTTCGTCAATCAGTTGGTAAATGATTGAGTAGTAACGTAGATCTAGGTTTTCGTTCTGAACCGTGTTACGCGCAGTTGCGTCAGCACGAACGTTGAAACCAAGGATGATAGCGTTAGAAGCTGCAGCAAGCGTTGCATCAGTTTCAGTAATACCACCAACACCAGAACCTACAATGTTCACTTTCACTTCGTCAGTTGACAGTTTCAGTAGAGAGTCAGCAATCGCTTCTACAGAACCTTGAACGTCAGCTTTAAGTACCACGTTAAGCTCAGCAACTTCGCCAGCCGTCATGTTCGCGAACATGTTCTCTAGTTTCGCTTTTTGTTGGCGAGCTAGTTTAACATCACGGAATTTACCTTGACGGTAGTTCGCAACTTCACGTGCTTTACGCTCATCACGTACAACAGTCGCTTCATCGCCTGACGAAGGAACACCAGAAAGACCTAGAATTTCTACAGGAATAGATGGACCTGCAGTTTCGATGTCTTTACCGTTTTCATCACGCATTGCACGAACACGGCCGTACTCTTGACCACAAAGAACGATATCGCCTTTGTTTAGAGTACCAGACTGTACTAGTACTGTTGCAACTGGACCACGACCTTTATCAAGACGAGATTCAACAACAACACCAGACGCCATGCCTTCTTTAACCGCTGTAAGTTCAAGAACTTCAGACTGAAGAAGGATAGCTTCTAGAAGACCATCGATGTTTGTACCCTGTTTTGCAGAGATGTGAACGAAGATGTTCTCACCGCCCCATTCTTCAGGGATAACGTCGTATTGAGCTAGCTCATTCTTAACGTTGTCTGGGTTTGCACCCTCTTTATCGATCTTGTTCACAGCAACAATCAGAGGAACGCCTGCCGCTTTCGCGTGCTGGATTGCTTCGATTGTTTGTGGCATTACGCCATCGTCTGCTGCAACTACAAGTACAACGATATCTGTCGCTTGAGCACCACGAGCACGCATAGCGGTAAACGCCGCGTGTCCAGGAGTATCAAGGAAAGTGATCATACCGTTGTCAGTATCTACGTGGTAAGCACCAATGTGCTGCGTGATACCGCCAGCTTCGCCAGAAGCAACGTGTGCTTTACGAATGTAATCAAGTGTTGAAGTTTTACCGTGGTCAACGTGACCCATGATAGTAACAACAGGAGCACGACCTTCAGCGATAGCATCGCTATCACGGTCAGCTAGTACTGCTTCTTCAAGTTCGTTTTCTTTACGTAGGATTACCTTGTGACCCATTTCTTCAGCAACAAGTTGTGCTGTTTCTTGGTCGATCACTTGGTTGATAGTCGCCATAGCGCCCATCTTCATCATTACTTTGATAACTTCAGTTGCTTTAACTGACATTTTGCTAGCCAGTTCAGAAACAACGATAGTTTCGCCGATAGCAACGTCAGATTTAGCAACAGTTGCTGACTTATCGAAGCCTTGCTGCATTGAAGTTGGTTTAGCAAGCTTACCTTTACCGCCACGACCACGCTGGTTACGACCACCACGGTTGTTTGCAGGTTGGTTAGCAGGAGCTGCTTTCTTCTTGCGACGACGAGGTGCTTTCTCATCTTTCTTATCTGCCGCATCTTCAGCTTCACGAGCGTAAGTAGAAGTAGTCACATGGTAATCCGCAGATTTCTCTTGCTCTTTCTTCTTCTTCTCTTCTTCAGACCAACGTTCTTGGTTCTCTTCTGCTAACTTACGAGCTTCTTCAACAAGCTTAGCTGCTTCAGCTTCTGCTTTACGAGTTGCTTCTAGCTCTTGACGAGCTTTAAGTTCATCCGCTTCTTTTTTCGCTTGTGCGTTAGCGTCTGCATTTTTTGAATTCATGTCTTTTTTAGCCTTTTCAGCTTGTGCGCGTTGAGCCTTCTCTTCAGCTTCACGTTTTGCATCCGCTTCACGTGTTACTTTTTCTTCGGCTTCGCGCTGTGCTTTCTCTGCAGCATCACGTTTCGCTTGCTCTTCAGCATCGCGTTGTGCTTTCTCTTCCGCTTCACGATTAGCTACTTCCTCAGCTTCACGTTTCGCTTCATCTTCAATAGTGCTGCGCTTCACGTAAGTACGCTTTTTACGTACCTCTACTTGAACATCCTTACTCTTACCGCCTCCAGCGGCAACACTTAGCGTGCTGCGGGTCTTGCGTTGAAGAGTTAAACGAGTCGGTTCTGTTTCGCCTGAAGTATCGCCGTGCTCCTTTTTAAGGTGCGTTAGCAATGTTTGCTTCTCTGAATCAGTCACTTGATCCGACCCTGCTTTCTTCATGCCTGCATCAGCAAGTTGTTCAATTAAGCGGTCAACTGGCGTACCAATCTCTTCACTCAGTGCTTTAACTGTTAATTGTGTCATACCGCTTTCTCTCCTTGCTGAATTATTCTTCGTCGCCGAACCAACAGATGTTACGCGCAGCCATAATTAGCTCGCCTGCACGCTCTGCAGTTAGGTCTTCGATGCCTTCTAGTTCATCAACGCCTTGGTCAGCTAGGTCTTCCAGTGTCGCAACGCCTTTTGCTGCTAGCTTGTAAGCCATTTCACGCTCAAGACCTTCAAGTGCAAGTAAGTCTTCAGCAGGCTCAACACCGTCGAAAGTTTCTTCTTTCGCTAGCGCTAGAGTAGTCAGTGCGTCTTTTGCGCGGTTACGTAGTTCTTCAACGATACCTTCGTCTAGACCGTCTACTTCAAGAAGCTCGTTCACAGGAACGTATGCTACTTCTTCAAGCGTAGAGAAGCCTTCTTCAACAAGCATTTGAGCAAAGTCTTCTTCAATGTCTAGGTGCTTCATGAAGTTTTCAATAGAGGCAACTGCTTCTTCTTGGTGCTTCTTCTCAAGATCAGCAACAGTCATTACGTTCAGTTCCCAACCAGTAAGTTGAGACGCTAGACGTACGTTTTGACCGCTACGGCCAATCGCTTGTGCTAGGTTATCCGCTTCAACAGCGATATCCATAGAGTGTGCGTCTTCATCAACGATGATTGAAGCAACATCAGCAGGAGCCATTGCGTTGATTACGAATTGAGCCGGGTTATCATCCCAAAGAACGATATCGATACGTTCACCACCAAGATCGTTAGAAACAGCTTGTACACGTGCGCCACGCATACCAACACACGCACCAACTGGGTCAATACGTTTGTCGTTTGTTTTCACAGCGATTTTAGCACGAGAACCAGCGTCACGTGCAGCACCTTTAAGTTCAATTAGCTCTTCACCAATCTCAGGCACTTCAACACGGAATAGTTCAGCTAGCATTTCTGGCTTCGAACGAGTAACGAAAAGCTGGAAACCACGAGCTTCTGGTTTAACTGCGTAAAGAAGACCACGAACACGGTCACCTGGACGGAAGTTTTCACGAGGAAGTTGGTCATCACGAAGGATTACCGCTTCAGCGTTGTTACCTAGGTCTAGAATAATAGTGTCACGGTTAACTTTCTTAACTGCGCCAGTTACTAGCTCGCCTTCGTTATCGATGAACTGCTCAACGATTTGAGCGCGTTCAGCTTCACGTACTTTCTGTACGATAACTTGCTTAGCCGTTTGAGTCGTAATACGGTCAAACGTTACTGATTCGATATCATCTTCAATGAAACCGCCAAGTTCGATCTCTGGGTCATCGTACTTTGCAGCTTCAATAGAGATTTCTTTTGTTGGGAATTCAACTTCCTCAACAGCTTCCCAACGACGGAAAGTTTCGAAATCACCCGTTTTACGGTCAATTTCAACACGAACTTCAATTTCTAGTTCGCTTTTCTTTTTTGTTGCCGTTGCAAGCGCGATTTCAAGCGCTTCAAAAATACGCTCACGAGGAACTGCTTTCTCATTTGAAACAGCTTCTACTACCGCCAAAATTTCTTTGTTCATTAATCTAGCCTCTTAAGCTCTTCTCTCTAGGAGAACTAAAATTTAGGGATCAGGTTAGCTTTCGCAATATTGCTCAGGACGAATTCTTCTTCTTGTCCTTCAACCAATACTTTCACTGTCTCGCCTTCGATAGATTGGATATCACCTTTCCATTTACGACGGTTGCCGACAGCCATTTTCAAAACGATGCTTACCTCGTGACCAATAAATTGTTGGTAATGCTCTGCTTTGAACAGTGGTCTCTCTAAACCTGGTGAAGACACTTCAAGGTTATAAGCCACTGAAATTGGATCTTCAACGTCCATTACGGCACTTACTTGGTGGCTAACTTCAGCGCAATCATCTACATTGATACCGTTTGGTGAATCGATGTAAATACGTAGCGTTGAGTGCTCACCAGCACGAATAAATTCTAATCCAACTAACTCATAACCTGATGCTGCTACTGGAGCGTCAAGCATTTCAGTAAGTTGTCTTTCTAAACCAGTCATTTAACCACTCCAGAAACAAAAAAAGGGCTCAAAGCCCAATTTAAATTCCAAGCAAACATTATCTAAATACATTTACAAATGCTTAGATAACAAAAAACCCCGTATAAGCCGGGGTTTTTGTTGCTGGACCCTTATATGTTAAGTGCCATCACATTCGATATCGCACCTAACTCACAGTGAGGTTCACACTGTGCAAACTTGCTACCAATACAAGCTATATAATAGCATTGAAATTGGTTGCGGGAGCCGGATTTGAACCGACGACCTTCGGGTTATGAGCCCGACGAGCTACCAAACTGCTCCATCCCGCGTCCGACTTGCGAGCATTATACGCCCAACAAGATGTTTTACAAGTTTGTAAACATGGTGCCGAGAGAGGGACTCGAACCCTCACACCCTAAGGCACTAGCACCTCATGCTAGCGTGTCTACCAATTTCACCATCTCGGCATCAAATCTTTACAGATTATTGTGGAATTTCGTCGCCTTGCGCCGGAACTTCACTCACTGCATCATCAGCTTGTTGAATCACCTGACCTTGGGTCGGGTCAATCCATTGTGACTCAGTTTTATGTGTAGACATATTACCAAGCACTAAGCTAAGGATAAAAAATGTAGTTGCAAAAATTGCAGTCATTCGGGTAAGGAAATTTCCTGAGCCACCAGCACCAAACACAGTGTTTGAAGCGCCAGCACCGAAAGAGGCTCCCATATCTGCGCCTTTACCTTGTTGAATCAACACTAGGCCAATTACACCAAGCGCTGCCAACAGGTAAATCACAAGTAGAACTGTAAACATTTTTCCACCTATGTTCCTAATTGTTGAGCCAGCGCCGTTCAAAAAACTATTTTTAAGAACAAGGCTAGCGACCTCCTAACTGAAGGCCGAGCAATACTAGCGAATGCGACGATGGCTGACAAGGAGAATTTGCTAAAAAATAAGCCTTTACCAAGTGAATGGTCAAAAAAAGGTCAAAAGCGACACAAAACTCATTTATGTCTCTTTTGACCGTTATATCTTTTGACCGTGATATAAGTCAACCACTTCTAATCACAAGCGCTATTCGCTGCGCCAGCTAAGTAAAAGGTTAAATTAGCAGTTTGCTTTTACTGCATCTGCAATCTTAAGCGCTGATGCTTGAACAAGCTCTGCATCTTCGCCTTCAACCATGACACGCAGTAGTGGCTCGGTACCAGACTTGCGTAATAGTACACGGCCTTTCTCGCCAAGCTCTGCTTCTACTTCAACAACCGCTGCTTTTACCGCTTCGGCTTCTAGTGGGTTTGAATCTCCGCTGAAACGAACGTTTTCTAGAACTTGAGGGTACAACGTCATGCCCTGAGACAACTCATTCAGTGTCATTTCGCTATCAACAACTGAAGCCAAAACTTGCAGAGCAGCAACGATAGCATCACCCGTCGTCACTTTATCTAGTAGGATAACGTGCCCCGAGTTTTCAGCGCCGATCTTCCAGCCTTTAGCAAGAAGCTGTTCCATTACGTAACGGTCACCAACAGCAGCACGTACAAACGGAATACCTAACTGCTTAAGGCCGTTTTCCATACCCAGGTTGGTCATTAGTGTACCAACAACGCCGCCTTTCAACTCACCGCGACGCAGTGCATCACGAGCAATAATGTAAGCGATTTGGTCGCCATCAACTTTGTTGCCTAGCTCGTCAACCATGATGATACGGTCACCATCACCATCAAAGCCAAGACCTAATGCCGCTTTTTCTTCAAGCACTTTTGCTTGCAGAGCACGTACATCCGTCGCACCGACTTCGTGGTTGATGTTAGTACCGTTTGGCTCAACACCAATCGCAACGACCTCAGCACCCAGTTCTTTAAATACAGCAGGCGCAATGTGGTAAGTCGCACCATGTGCACAATCGATAACGATCTTCATGCCAGCTAATGTCATTTTATGTGGGAACGTACTTTTACAGAACTCGATGTAACGGCCAGCCGCATCGTTCAAACGTACTGCTTTACCTAGCTCTGAAGAATCAACACATTCGATGTCTTTATCCAACTCTGCTTCAATTGCCAACTCGATATCGTCCGGCAGTTTTGTTCCCTCAGAAGAGAAGAACTTGATACCGTTATCGTAGTATGGGTTGTGTGATGCAGAGATAACAATACCGGCTTCAGCGCGGAAGGTTTGAGTTAGGTAAGCCACAGCAGGTGTTGGCATTGGGCCAGTAAACGTAGCCTGAAGACCAGCAGCAGCAAGGCCAGCTTCTAGCGCTGACTCAAGCATGTAACCAGAGATACGAGTATCTTTACCAATGATGACTTTCTTTGTGCCTTGCTTCGCAAGAACACGACCCGCAGCCCAGCCAAGCTTCAGAACAAAATCAGGTGTAATCGGGTACTGGCCTACTTTGCCACGCACACCATCTGTGCCGAAATAACGTCTTTTATCAGACATAGTGATTTTCCTTAATTATATTTAGTGATTGTTGTTCATCACTTCGATTATTTTCATCGCTTCCAGTGTCTCCTCGACATCATGAACGCGAATAATTTGTGCGCCTTTCATCGCGGCAATCGTCGCGCAAGTGACGCTTGCGACCATGCAGTCGGCCGGAACCTTGTCTAGCAATTTAAAGATCATCGATTTTCTCGACATCCCCGCTAAAACAGGTAAGCCTAACGAATGAAACTTTTCAAGGTGCGCTAATAGGTGGTAATTATGCTCAATGGTTTTCCCAAAGCCAAAGCCAGGGTCAAGGATCAGCTGATCTTTTGAAATACCCACCGCCTCACACGCTTCTACCCTTTCTTGCAAGAATGCTTCTACATCCTGAAGAACATCATCATAACTTGGGTTAGCTTGCATGGTTCTCGGCTGACCTTTCATGTGCATCAGACAAATCGGAACATTAGCATCAGCGGCGACTTGTAATGCTCCAGGCTCTTGCAAAGCGCGCACATCATTGATCAAATCAGCGCCCGCTTCAACAGCTTGGCGCATCACTTCCGCTTTACTGGTATCTATCGAGATCCACACATCAAACTTGGCACGAATGGCTTTAATAGCAGGAATGACACGGGCAAGCTCCTCTTCTAACGAAACATCAGGAGCGCCAGGTCGAGTTGACTCACCACCAATATCGATAATGCTAACGCCCGCTTGAACCATGCGTTCAGCTTGCTGTAAGGCATTATCAAGTGAGTTAAATTTCCCACCGTCAGAGAAAGAGTCAGGGGTGACATTGAGGATGCCCATCACATGTGGGCGATCTAACACGAGAGTTTTATTCTTTGCTTTTAATATCATGGAAGGCCGATCTTAAAGGGAAAAACACCATAGGCTATAAACAGAAAAACCCTGAGCGTACTCAGGGTTTTAATTGATAGTTTAGCGATTAAGAATCTTTGTTTTGAGCATCATCTGATTCAGATTTAACTTCTTCAACTTTTGACTCTTCAGCTTTAGGTTCCGCTTTAGCTTCTTCTGCCTTAGCTACAGGTTTTGCTTCTTCCTTTGTAGGTTCAGCTTTTACCTGATCACCCCAACCAGCTGGATCACGAATCTCTTGCTTACGCTCCATCAAGTCATCAATTTGACCTGCATCGATCGTTTCGAACTTCATTAGAGCGTCTTTCATCGAATGCATGATATCCATGTTATCTTCAAGAATCTTCTTAGCTCTATCGTAGTTACGGTCGATAAGGATACGAATCTCTTCATCGATAAGCTTAGTCGTGTCATCAGAAACGTGCTTAGCTTGGCTCATGCCGCGACCTAGGAAAACTTCACCTTCTTCTTCTGCGTAAAGAAGAGGACCCAATTTCTCAGAGAAGCCCCACTGCGTAACCATCTTACGAGCAATATCAGTTGCACGTTCGATATCGTTAGACGCACCAGTTGACACTTTGTCTTTACCGTAAATAAGTTCTTCAGCAAGACGACCACCGTACAAACTAGAGATCATTGATTCTAGATGTTGGCGAGACATGCTTACGCGGTCTTGCTCAGGTAGGTACATAGTTACACCAAGCGCACGACCACGTGGAATGATTGACACCTTGTACACTGGATCGTGTTCAGGTACCAAACGACCAACAATTGCGTGACCCGCTTCGTGGTAAGCCGTTGACTCTTTCACTTCTTCAGACATAACCATTGAACGGCGCTCTGCACCCATCATAATTTTGTCTTTCGCAAGTTCAAACTCAACCATAGATACATTGCGCTTGTTACCACGAGCAGCAAATAGCGCCGCTTCGTTCACAAGGTTCGCAAGATCTGCACCAGAGAAGCCTGGAGTACCACGAGCGATCAGCGACGGTTCAACATCACCTGATAGTGGCACTTTACGCATGTGTACTTTAAGAATCTGTTCACGACCACGTACATCCGGTAGACCAACCACAACTTGACGGTCAAAACGACCAGGACGAAGTAATGCAGGGTCTAGTACGTCTGGACGGTTAGTCGCAGCGATAACGATAATACCTTCGTTACCTTCGAAACCATCCATCTCAACCAACATTTGGTTCAGTGTTTGTTCACGTTCATCGTGACCACCACCAACACCAGCGCCACGTTGACGACCTACAGCATCAATTTCATCGATAAAGATGATACAAGGTGCCGCTTTCTTCGCTTGTTCGAACATGTCACGCACACGAGATGCACCAACACCAACAAACATTTCAACGAAGTCAGAACCAGAGATAGTAAAGAACGGTACTTTCGCTTCACCGGCAATCGCTTTTGCAAGCAATGTTTTACCCGTACCAGGAGGACCAACCAACAGGATACCTGTCGGGATCTTACCACCTAGCTTTTGGAAGCGGCTTGGGTCACGAAGGTAGTCCACAAGCTCTTTCACGTCTTCTTTTGCTTCGTCACAACCAGCAACATCAGCAAACATGGTTTTGATTTGTTCTTCGCTCATCATTCGAGCTTTACTCTTACCGAAAGACATCGCGCCTTTACCGCCGCCGCCGCCTTGCATTTGACGCATGAAGAAAATCCATACACCAATCAGTAAGATCATTGGGAACCATGAGATGAAGATAGTGCCAAGCAGGCTCTGCTCTTCAGGTGGTGTACCCTGAACTTTTACGTTTTGATTAATTAAGTCATCAAGTAGCTTTTGATCATAAACAGGCATGTAAGTTACATACTTAGAACCACCACCACGACGTGTGAAAGTGATTTCGCTGTTATTGAACTGTGCGTCTTGAATCTGGCCTTGGCCAACTTCCTGTACAAACGTGGTGTAATCTACTGCTCTGCCGTTACTTTCCCCAGGGCCGAAGCTCTGGAATACCGACATCAACACTACCGCGATAACAAGCCACAGAATTAAATTTTTTGCCATGTCACTCAAGGTGTAAGCCTCTCGATAACTAATTGTAATTAAAGGTAGGGTACTACAGTTTGTAACCTGTAGCCATGTTGTTAACTCTCACTCTTGGAAGAGAATCGTTAACCTTTGTAACCAGTGGCTACGATAAACACTTCACGAGATCGAGCTCGAGAAGAGTCGGGTTTTCTAACTTTTACTGTTTTAAACATCTCGCGGACGTCCTTAACGTATTGGTCAAACCCTTCGCCTTGGAATACTTTTACAACAAAACTACCATTGGTAGCTAGAACTTGTCGACACATATCCAAAGCTAATTCAACTAAATACATAGCTCTTGGCTGATCCACAGAATTGTTGCCTGCTATATTAGGTGCCATATCTGACATCACGACATCAACCATGTTTGGTTGTATACGTTCCAACAAGGCATCTAGCACAGCTTCTTCGCGGAAATCGCCTTGTAAAAAGCTAACACCAGCAATCGGATCCATTGGTAACAAGTCACACGCAATGATTTGTCCGTTGTCTCCAACAATCTTAGCAGCATATTGAGACCAACCGCCAGGTGCTGCACCCAAATCCACAATGGTCATCCCAGGAGACAGCAATTTATCTTTCGTTTGAATCTCTTCCATTTTGAAATAAGCACGTGAACGATAGCCTTTCTTTCTTGCTTCATTTGCGTACTTGTCGTCGAAGTGTTCCTTCAACCAACGGCCTGAACTGGCCGAGTGTTTCTGTTTGCTCATTGGATACCTAAATTGGAGGAAAGTACTAATTGCTGAATAAATTATAGTCTTCAGCTTTAGATGGCGTTAAAATAGGTTTTTTCAACCCTAATAGTAAAGAAAATTGGCCGCGTAATGAACCTAAGTACCAAACAAAAGCAGCATCTAAAGGGCCTAGCTCACAGTTTAAAACCTGTTGTGCTAATGGGCGCAAATGGACTTACTGAAGCTGTTCTAGCGGAAATCGAATTAGCTCTAGACCACCACGAACTGATCAAGATTAAAGTTGCATCAGAAGACCGTGAGACTAAGCAACTGATTATCGATGCAATTGTACGTGAAACTAAAGCTGAGAAAGTACAGACTATCGGTAAAGTTCTAGTACTGTTCCGCCAGTCAGAAGCACGTAAAATCGAGATTCCACGTAAATAAGCGAGTTTGATATAAGCTAACTTCACTAATAGGAAGCCACAGCGCTTATCTTTTAGTGTAGCGTGAGAAACGAAAAAGGTCGCATTTAGCGACCTTTTTACTTATCAGAAACAAAGAAAATTCAATTAGATATATTCTACTTTGTCGATTTCGAAGTCTTTGTCACCACCAGGGGTAGAGATCATGACTTCGTCGCCTTCCATTTTACCGATAAGACCGCGAGCAATTGGCGATTTCACAGAAATGCGACCCGTTTTGATGTCTGCTTCGTCTTCTGAAACGATTTGGTAGCGGAACTCATCATCGGTATCCACATCAATCAGTGTCACTGTCGTACCAAAGATAATCTTGCCCGTATTATCCATTTGCGTTACATCGATGATCTGAGCCAGTGATAGCTTATATTCAATATCACGGATCTGAGCTTCACAAATACCCTGCTCTTCACGAGCGGCGTGGTATTCAGCATTCTCTTTCAGGTCACCTAGTTCACGTGCTTCACCAATAGCGGCTGAGATAACAGGGCGTAGCTTAAGTAGGCGATCTAATTCGTCACGTAGCTGCTGAGCGCCACGTACTGTCATTGGAACCTTTTCCATTTTTTACCTCTATGCCAAAGCTTTCTTTGGCCAACATAAATACACCCAACGTATTTATTGGGTGATAGAAACAAAACGATTTGGCTTAGTGTAAACAAACTTTATGGCTAAATCACCTTTATTCCACTTTGCGTTATAAAAGCTTTATCTAGGTCTAAATTACAGACATCACAAAAATGAATAATAATCTCCCCATCAATAAGTTGAGAATTAAATACCTAAAAAAACAAAAAACAAACAAAATAAACACAGATCACACTTTTATAAAAATCAATTTAAAACAAACACTTAATCAACAAGAGATATAATAAAACAGTGTTCATTTTTTAGTTTTATATCATTTTACTAACTGACCATGGAACTTTAGAGGTAAAAAGTAACCCATGGATTGCACTGGCATTTTTCAGACTTCTGTTCTAATCATGATTATGAAGCCTGATTAATACAGGCAATACACAAAAGGGTTCAAATCCTTGATAAAACTTCTATGGACAGTAATTAGGAAATAATAACATGAACAAGACTATGATCGCGCTTGCTGTATCTGCTGCAGCTCTTGCTACTAACGCAGTGGCAGCGGACGGTAAACAAGCTGGTGGTATCGAAGGTACATCTGTATACAGCTCAAACGGCACTTCTCTAGAAATCGGTGGCCGTGCTGAAGCTCGTCTATCTCTAAAAGATGGTGCAGCTCAAGACAACTCTCGTGTGCGTCTAAACTTCCTAGGTAAAGTTGAAATCCAAGATGGCCTATACGGCGTTGGTTTCTACGAAGGCGAATTCGTTTCTAACCCAGAAACTGTACTAAATACATCTGGCGAAAAAGTTACGGTAGACAGTTTAGACAACCGTTACGCTTACGCTGGTATCGGCGGTACATTCGGAGAAGTGACATACGGTAAGAACGACGGCGCTCTAGGCGTTATCACAGACTTCACTGATATCATGTCTTACCACGGTAATTCCGCAGCAGACAAACTTGCAGCAGCAGACCGTACAGACAACATGCTTTCTTACAAAGGTCAATTCCAAGACCTAAGCGTAAAAGCAAGCTACCGCTTTGCAGATCGTACAGATTCAGCAACTGACAGTGGTTACGACGACAACGGTGAAGATGGTTACTCTCTATCTGGTATCTACGCAATCGGCGATTCTGGCTTCAAGCTAGGTGCGGGTTACGCTGATCAAGACCTAGACAACGAATACATGCTAGCGGCATCTTTCCGCACTGAAGCTCTATACTTTGCAGGTGTATTCACTGACGGTGAGAAAGAAGCTGACACTCTACGCCGTACTGTAGATTACACAGGTTACGAATTTGCAACTGCGTACACGCTAGATAAAACTGCGTTTACTCTAACGTACAACAACGCAGAAACTAACGATGAGACTTCTGCAGATAACGTTGCAATCGATGCAACTTACTACTTCAAGCCTAACTTCCGCACGTACATCTCGTACAACTTCAACCTAATTTCTGAAGGTGACAAGATCGGCGGTACATCTCTAGTAAACGGTAATGCATCTAAAGCTGACGCTGAAGACGAAATCGCTCTAGGTCTACGTTACGACTTCTAATTCTGATTATCTAATTGATTAATTAGTTAATTGAGAATCAAAACGCCCGCTATCTAGCGGGCGTTTTTTATATCTGTATACTGAAAACATCAGCCATCCAAGAAATCTTCTATGCGCCTTCTATCCACACTACTTGTATGTAGTTTTTCCATTAGCGCTTTCTCAGTTAACGCTTTCGCTTACCCCCCTCTAGATAAACTGCCTGATGGCAGTAGCACCAGTGTAATTTTGGAATCCCTGAGAGGCGATTCATACAAAATGAATTCCAACAGTGATGGCTTCTACCCTCCCGCCAGTACTTTAAAGCTGGTCACAGCTTTAGCAGCGAAGTTGGAATTAGGGGATGACTTTCACTATACGACTAGCATTGCTCGTTCTAATAAAGATGTTGTGCTCTCATTCAGCGGCGACCCGACGCTACAAAGAGAGCAGTTAAAAAGGCTTTTAGCTCAATATACTAAATCACAATCTAAAACCATTAACGGTAACCTGTATCTCGATAACTCGACTTATACGGGCTATCAACGCGCGGTGGGTTGGCCTTGGGACATTTTAGGCGTTTGTTACAGCGCGCCTTCTAGTGCAATGACCTTGGACAGCAACTGCGCACAAGCCTCTATTTATACAAAAGGTAATGGCAGCACTCGCGTTTATATTCCCGCTCACTATCCGATAGACGTGACGACCACCGCTGCCACGGTAACTCGCTCTGGGCAGAAGGCGACACAATGCGACTTGGAACTCATCACCACACCAGATAACGCTTACAAGCTCTCTGGTTGCTTGGTTGAGCGTAAAAAGCCACTGCCACTCAAGTTCGCGATTCAAAATCCAGAACTTTACACCTATCAAGTCGTGACATCGCTTCTCAAAGAACTGAAAATAGAAGTAAAAGGTGATGTGATTATTGGTAAAAAAGCGAAAGCAGACAAAACCACGTTAGTCGCTAGTCACAACTCAGAAAAGCTTCCTGAACTGCTCGATACCATGCTGAAAAAATCAGACAATCTAATAGCAGACAACCTAACCAAAACACTGGGTGCAACGTTTTATGTCCAACCGGGTAGCTTCAATAACGGTACTGAAGCGATAAAGCAGATACTGCTGACCAAGGCTAATATTGACCTCAGTAAAGCGCAGCTCGTCGATGGTTCAGGGTTATCCAGAAACAACCGAATGAGGTCACAGACCATGGCTCAAGTGCTTCGTTATATCTGGGAAAACGATCAACAGCTCAACCTGATTGAGGCTATGCCTACATCAGGTGTAAATGGAACGCTCAAGTACCGTCCAAGCATGAGAAAAGCACCGATTCAGGGCAACATCACAGCCAAAAGTGGTTCTTTGTACGGAACGTACAACATGGCGGGATATGGTTTAGATGAGTCCGGGAAACCAAACTCTTTGTTTGTGCAGTTTATTCGTGATTACTTCCCTGAAGAGCAAGATCCAGACAGACCGGTAGAGGCTCCAATCACCCAGTTTGAGCGTGCTTTCTACAAAGATGTAGTTGAGTTCAGTCAAACACAAAGCAAATCGAAGTAATGTTTGGCTCTGTGTAAACTTCTACTCAAACAATAAAAATGGCGCTGAAGACCTTCAATCTGCAGCGCCATTTTTATTTCTCAGATGTATTTAGCTATTTTTATAGGTGCCTATTTTTATAGGAGCTAAGCGATACCGAGGAATGAGTTAACCACAGTGAAGTAGATCCACATTCCTGAGATATCAACTATGGAAGCAAGCACTGGGCTCACTAGCACTGCAGGGTCCAACTTGAACAAACGAGCCACGATAGGCAACCCGCCGCCAAGAACCGTCGATATTGTCACCTGAATAAACAGAGCAACAGCGATAGCAAAGGCAATCATGTTAATGTCGTAACCACCAGTAGACTGGTTTTCACTGAACAGCAAGATACGTCCAATCATTACCACGGCAATCGCCAGTGCTAAACAAATAGCCACTCTAAACTCTTTCCATAGAACATTGGCCCACTGACGTTTTTTCAATTCACCAGTGGCTAAGGCTCTAATCACCAAAGTAGCGGCTTGTGTTCCCGTGTTACCTCCCGCTGCAGCGATAACTGGCATATAGATAGCTAGCAGTACCAGTTGGCTAAGGATATCTTCGTACTGAGCGATGATAAGACCAGAAACGATACCTAGCAGTGCCAGCGCAATAATCCAACCGATACGCTGTCTAACATGGCTTAATACACCTGTAGAAAGGTAACCCTGTTGAGGCTCAACCTCTGAATAGATTAGCCCTAGTTGGTGAGCTAGATGTCGCGAACGCTTTTCAAAGCCTTGCTCCTCTAACTCACTAAGTAGAGCTTGAATCGTACTTAGAGAGCATTGCCCTAATACAAGTACTGCATCTTCAAGCGGCATACAGTTGAGAAGCCTAACTTGCTGCTCACGCCCGTATTGCTGAAATGCATTCGATACAGCTTGGATGTCTTGCTCTGAGTACAGAGCTTCAATAGATAAAAAAGTGTTGTTCATTACCGTCATGGCGAATCTCCCGATTGGCAAAGGTAACGACCATCAAAACAAATAGCCTATAGCTAATACACCAAGAGCGTACAGCTAAGCGCACCAAGAGCTGAAAGCTACTGATGTGTCTACTTGTTAGAATCTAGTGTGTGGAAAAGAATGCGGGGGAAAACAAAGATACCCTACCTGAACGGCAGGACAATAGATCAATACCGAGACAGGTCATTCTTCTCCATTCAAACTAGGAGGATGGTCGGTATTGTTCATAAAAATCTCCAGAATTACTGTCAATTTGACAGCGCGCATAGTGTAGCAATAGGCGTTTCAAAGTTTCGTCAATTTTAAGTCAATAAAAAAGGCATCCGTGGATGCCTTTGGTTCAATTATTGATGTGCATTATTACTTAATAGTAATACGAGCAAACTTACGCTTACCTACTTGGTAAACGGCAGTACCTGCTTCAGGCACGAATTTGCTGTCTTCAATCTTCTCGCCTTCAAGCTTAGCAGCGCCTTGCTTGATCATACGCATCGCATCAGAAGTCGAGTTTACAAGACCCGCTTCTTTTAGAACGTTCGCAATTGGCAGGCCTGCTTCGAATTCAAACTCCGGCATTTCATCAGGAACTTGGTTCTTAGCAAAACGGTTAACGAACTCTTGCTCAGCGGCTTCAGCATCTGCTTCACTGTGGAAACGAGCGATGATCTCTTTAGCAAGAAGCACTTTAACGTCACGCGGGTTCTTACCTGCATCAACGCCAGCTTTCAGTTCCGCAACTTCTTCAAGAGGACGGAAAGACAGCAGCTCGTAGTAGCTCCACATTAGATCGTCAGAGATAGACATGATCTTACCAAACATCTCGCTTGGTGCTTCGCTAATACCGATGTAGTTATGCGCAGACTTAGACATCTTCTTAACACCGTCTAGACCAACAAGTAGTGGCATCATTAGTACCGCTTGTGGTTTTTGACCTGCTGCTTTTTGCAGTTCACGACCCATTAGAAGGTTAAACTTCTGGTCAGTACCGCCAAGCTCAACGTCGCTCTCTAGTGCAACAGAGTCGTGACCTTGTAGAAGTGGGTACATGAATTCGTGGATTGCGATCGGTTGACCACCAGCGTAACGCTTTTTGAAGTCATCACGCTCAAGCATACGAGCAACAGTTTGGTTAGAAGCAAGACGAATCATGCCTTCAGCGCCAAGCTCAGATAGCCATTCAGAGTTGAAACGAATTTGCGTCTTCGCAGGATCTAGAATCTTAAATACTTGCTCTTTGTAAGTTTCAGCATTCTTCAATACGTCTTCGCGGCTTAGCGGTGGACGTGTTGAGTTTTTACCTGATGGGTCACCAACCATTGCAGTGAAATCACCGATAAGGAATGTCACTTCATGACCAAGCTCTTGGAAAGCACGAAGCTTGTTAAAGATAACCGTATGGCCTAGGTGGATATCTGGAGCTGTTGGATCGGCACCCAGCTTAATGCGTAAAGGACGACCTTCTTTTAGTTTTGCAATCAGTTCGTCTTCTGGAATCAGTTCTTCTACGCCACGTTTGATCTCGGCTAGTGCAGCTTCAATACTCGCCATTCTTGTTCACTCCCACAGATTTGGCAAAAATACATTAATTAGACATCTTACTTGAATAGCGATGTATTTTGAAACCAGTTACACTATTCCGTCGTCGATTTTCATAATATTTACAGAACGAACCGGAACATGTTGTCTATTTTTGCACGCCTTCCTATTTTGCACCGGGCTTTTATCGCATTTTTTAGTGCCATAATTTTCGTCGCGATTTTCTTACTCCCCGACGTCAACAGTTTGCGTGACGATTCGGGCGCTTTAGTTGTGGGAAAACATTACCCACTGACTATCAATGCCTCTGCACTTATTAGCTCAAGTGACGCTCCACCGACGGCAGTGCTCAATTGGGAGAAATACACCGTTCGCTCTGGCGAAAGCACCTCTGTTTTATTTGAACGTATTGGCCTCTCATACCGTCTGCTGATCACGCTACTCAATACCAATAATGATATTAAGAAGCAGCTGTCTAACCTAAGACCTGGTGATGTCTTGCAGTTCGGCTTTGATGAAAACAACGACCTTATTCAGTTAAAACGACAACTTAGTGCGTTTGAAAGCTTCAAGATCACTAAATCTGGCGATTCTTTCTCATCAAGTTTCGACAAAAAAGAAGTGGTATACCAATACAATTATGCCGAAGCCAACATCACCTCTAACTTCTGGAACGCTGGCGTCAGCGCAGGTTTAACCGCAAACCAAATTATGGAACTGGCCGGCATCTTCGGTTGGGATATCGACTTTGCGTTAGATATTCGTAAGAACGACAGCTTCAAAATCTTATACCAAGAGAAAGTGGTTGAAGGTGAAGTAGTTGGTCGCGGTAAGATCATGGCAGCCGTGTTCAAAAACCAAGGCGATTCATTTACCGCGGTATTGGATGATAAAAGCGGCAACTACTTCGATGAAAATGGTCGTGCGATGAAGAAGGCGTTCTTGCGCTCACCAATTGATTTTCGTCGCGTAACATCGAACTTTAACCCTACCAGGAGACACCCAGTAACCGGTAAGATTCGAGCTCACCGCGGTACTGACTACGCAGCCCCTGTTGGCACGCCTATCTGGGCAGCCGGTGACGGTATTGTTCAGAAGTCAGGTTACAACCAATTCAATGGTAACTACGTGTTCATCCGCCACAGCAACACCTACATCACCAAGTACCTGCACATGAAGCGACGTATGGTGAAAACCGGTCAGCGCGTAAAACAAGGCCAAACCATTGGTACTTTGGGCGGTACAGGCCGTGTGACTGGCCCGCACTTACATTATGAATTCTTGGTTAATGGCGTACATAAAAATGCGCGTACCGTGAAATTGCCTCAATCCAAGTCGTTAACTGGTAAAGCAAAAGCAACCTTTATTGCCAACTCAGAGATTCGATTAAGAAACCTTGAGCGATACGGTCAGTTACTAGCGACTAACTAGGCGTTTGTAGCTTCACTGCAAAATAGAAAAATGCAAAGAGCGCCCATCAAGGCGCTCTTTTTTATGCTCACATACCACAACTAGCTACTGTTTTTCAGGTTTGTTGTTCCGTCCAAGCATTAACAAACAAGGGGTTAATACTAAAGTCAGCACCGTGGCAAACGCCAAACCACCAGCAATAGCGGTCGCAAGCTGTGACCACCATTGTGTACTTGGCGCGCCAAACTCTATCTTTTGATTAATCAGGTCGATGTTCATCTCTAACACCATCGGCATTAAACCTAAGATAGTCGTAACCGTCGTGAGCATTACTGGCCTTAAACGCTGAACACCGGTTCTTAGAATCGCATCTCGCTTGTCCAAGCCTCTTTTGATGAGCTGATTATAAGTATCAATCAACACGATGTTGTTGTTCACGACTATGCCGGCGAGCGCTATTACCCCAATTCCCGACATCACAATGCCAAACGGACGTTGGAAGATCAGTAAGCCAACGAACACGCCAACGGTCGAAAACAATACAGCACTCAGAATCAAAAACGCTTGATAGAAGCTATTGAACTGAGTAATCAGAATCAAAGCCATTACCGCCAAAGCAACCAAGAAAGCACTTTGTAAAAAGGCTGACGAGTTTTCTTGTTCTTCGTTTTGACCACGGATGCGAAATTCCACGCTACTCGGCAGCCCTAGCTCACTCAATGCTTGTTCGATCTTTGGTAGTTCGAGAGCAAGGTTATACCCTTCTTCCATATCCGCCATGATGTTCACCACACGCTTGCCATCAAGGCGTTTAATGGTGTCTTGCTTATGGTCGGGAACGATCTGAGCGAAATTAGTAATAGGTACTAAACCTGCTGGCGTTTTCACCCTAAGCTGGTCGAAGCGCCCGATATCACGCTTATCATTAGGGTAGCGCACCAAGATATCGACCTCTTCTGAAGAATCATCTGGGAGGTAATCGCCAATCTTTAGCCCGTTAGTGACGAATTGAACCGTATTACCCACCAAGGTCGCATCAGCCGAAAAACGCGCAGCATCATCTCGGCGAATATCCACTTTCCAATCGATGCCATCTTTACTCGCGGTATCACTTATATTGGTCAGCGCCTGATTGCCATCCGCCCAGTTCCTTACAATTTTTGCAGCCTGATTGAGCTGCTCAGGAGTTTTGGCCGACAGCTCAATCACTAAGTCATTCTCAACCGGAGGCCCTGCATCTGGAAACTTATATTCAATCTCGACCCCTGCGTATTGATCGGTGTGCACCTTTAATTCTTCAATGATCGCCTTAACACTGCGACGGTATTGCCAATCAACAGGGGTAATCGAGATCAAACCAATCTGATCATCACCACCAGTACGCGTATAAACGGTATCGAACTCATCATGATTGAGCATCATCAACTCAATATCACGCATGATGACATCTTTCTCTTGGATAGAAAGATCACCATGGGAGCGAACTTTGACATTAAAGAATGGCGGATCCACTTCTGGGAAGAACTCTGCACCTAGACCCGCTTTGGAATAAGTAAAACCCACCGCAAGCGCAAGTAATATGGCACTGAAAAGAATCTTAAAGGGATGCTTAATCGCAATCGACAACGTGTGGTAGTACGCTTTGGTTAAGCCTGTAGCCTGTGAGAAATCACCGTTGTGCAGTGCCACCATTCGCGCTTGGCTTTTGGGCGATACGTATTGAGGTTTACCAATCAAACCACCGAGTACAGGCACAAACAACAACGCCATAATCAATGAAGCGGTTAAGGTTGCAATCAACGTTAATGGCAGGAACTTCATGAATTCGCCCGTTACATCCGGCCAAAACAGTAACGGAGCAAATGCAGCCAAGGTTGTAGCCGTTGATGCCGTTATTGGCCACGCCATTCGTTTCGCTGCATCTCGGTAAGCGGCTTTACGCCCTTCACCTTCTTGCATTCGCCTGTCGGCAAACTCGGTCACCACAATTGCGCCATCGACCAACATACCAACCGCCATGATCAACGAGAACAGCACCACGATGTTGACGGTTAAGCCAAACACCGAAAGAACCAATAACCCGGTTAGGAATGAGCCTGGAATGGAAATACCCACTAACAAAGCGGTACGCACACCAAGAATCGCGATGATAACGATCACCACCAGAATAATGGCGGATAAGATATTGTTTTGCAGATCATTAAGCATGATCTTCACATCTTTAGATTCATCCCAAGTGTATTTGACCAATAGGTTATTTGGCCACTCGGCTTGCTGCTGAGCACCAGCCATTACCGCTTTGACTAACTCAACGGTTTCAATGATGTTTTCACCCGCACGTTTCTTGATATCCAAGACAACTGCGGATTTGCCATCTAAACGGGCAAAGCTTTCAGGATCTCGAAACGCTCGACGAACTGTAGCCACATCGCCAAAGGTCACTACCTGTTTACCATCCACTTTGATAGGCAACTCTAGTACGTCTTTTAAAGAGTTAAACACAGAAGGGACTTTGACCGAAAAACGCCCGTAGCCTGTATCAACAAAGCCTGCGGCCACCACTCGGTTATTCAAAGCAATCAGATTATAGATGTCCGCTTGATCTAGGCTGTAACTCTCCATCAACAGCGGATCGACAATGATCTCGACGATGTCATCGCGATCGCCCGCAATATCGACTTCAAGGATTTGGCGATAGCTTTCGAGTTTATCTCCGAGCTCTCGAGCGATTTGTACTATGGTACGCTCAGGCACGGTACCAAACAGAACCACTGACAACACAGGCTGCTCAGAAGCGAGGGTAACTTCATTTACAGTCGGCTCATCGCTATCTTCTGGCAATTTGGGCTTAGCCAGATCAACAGCGTCACGAACATCAGCCATCGCTTTAGTAAGATCGACGCCAACATTAAACTCTAACACCACAGAGGCGTGCCCTTCTGCTGCGGTTGCTGTCATCTCTTTTACGCCTTCGATTGACCTAAGCTCTTGCTCAATAGGTCGAACCAATAAACGTTCTGCATCCGTTGGCGAGATCCCTTGGTGCCCGACCGAAACATAGATAATTGGGATGGTAATGTCTGGGCTCGATTCCTTAGGTATCGTGATATAGGTGACGACACCGGCGACAAGGATTAACGCTAAAAGGGAGAGCATTGTTCGAGCGCGAGACAAGGCTGCATCAATAATAGAATACATCGGTTATCTCCTACTCTGCGGCTGCGTTAGAGAGTGCAGCGCCTTGCTCAACAGCAATCACCGAATCACCATCACGCACAAACCCTTGGCCTACTGTGATGATATCGACGCGTTGTCCAAGTCCTGTGAGCCAAACTCCATCTTGCTCTGCCTTTACTAGCTGAATGCCTACAAATTTCACGGTTGGTGAGTCATCGACTGAAACCAAAGTTTTGACCCCAAGGTTACCTGCCTCATCCAGTGCCAGCATGGCAGGTGTAATCTTGATTGCATCTCTTGTTTCTAGGTTGAGGGTTACTTCTGCACTGACACCTGCAGGTAATAGGCCTTTGGAATTATCGATTTCAATCTCTATTGGGAAGGTATTAGTAGCAACAGAAGAGATACGAGAAACATAGCGTAAACGGCCTTCCGCTTCTTCTCGCCCTAACAAACGAACCAAAGCAGATTGATTGACTAGCAAATGTTGGATATGACGCTCACTGACATCCGCCTCAATAACCAAAGGATCGAGGTCAATCACGCCAGCAACAGGATCGCCAACACTAACGAAATCACCGAGCTCCACCATCAAATCTTGAACCACACCCGAAAAAGGCGAAGTAATCACAGTATTCTTTAAAGCCAATTCCGCATTGCGCTTCATGGCCTTTGCTTCCGTTAGTGAAGCCTCTGCGATGGTATAGGCTATCTCGCCTTGCAACCCTCTTTTCTTCAAAGACTGTGCTGCTTTAAATTCTTTTTGCTTCAAACGATATAACGCAGATGCTCGCTCCAACTGGATCTCTAAATCGCCTTTATCAATCTGAGCAATGGCTTGTCCAACTTTAACCGCATCGCCCTTAACAACGTTCAATCTAACAACCTTGCCCGCAACTTCAGCCCCCAAACGAGCATGTCTATCGGGCGCCGTTCGACCATAGAGATCAATCGTTTTAAAGGTCGGTGATGAAGTAAATGTTTGAAAAGAGACCTTCGCCAACGGAATTTCTGTCACTTTTTTCTCAGACGACTCTTCCGCTTGCCCCACTCCTAAACCAAGCCAAATCGACAACAGCACAACTAGAATCAGAGAAACCAACCACGGCTGCTTCAGTTTCTGAAAAAGTGGAGAGTTAGAAAATAGAGTGGGCATAGCAAATCCTTTTGTCCGATGTTATTAAGGCGCGCTAATTAGCTTAACACTGTCATATGCAACATCCTGATGCACAGCGGTAACCTTAACAGACCCACACCCAACGAAGTTGGACTCTATCGACAGTTTAAAAAATATGGCGTTTACTATAAGCCAGGTAGATGAAATAAAGATTACACATTCCCCGCCCAAATACCTCTTGGTGTATATGGCTATAATAGGTCGAGTTACTGTCTGTTTTATATGATGTATTTCTTAAAAACAAAAACGCCGAGCATGAGCTCAGCGTTTAAAATATTTCTAATGTAGATCTCAGTTCAAGCTACCTTTCAGTTCACGTTAGACGCTAAATGATGCACCACAACCACATGTTGTTGTCGCGTTCGGGTTGTTCACAAAGAAGCGTGCGCCTTCTAGGCCTTCAGTGTAATCAACCATGCCGCCCATTAAGTACTGTAGGCTCATTGGGTCAACAACCAGCGTAACACCGCTGTTTACAATAGTAGTGTCGCCATCATTTACTTTTTCATCAAATGTGAAGCCGTATTGGAAACCACTACAACCGCCACCTGTAATGTATACACGCAGTTTTAGTTCTGGGTTTTCTTCTTCAGCAATTAGCGTTTGTACGCGTGTAGCTGCTGCATCAGAAAAAGACAATGGGATATTTACTTCGCTCACGACAACCTCTCTTACCTGTGTCAAAAACAACATGATACAAATCTAATTCGAGACCATAGTTGTTGAGTATTTTCTTATATTCTGGTGATTATCTAATACCTGACTGAAACGTTCAAGTATTCACCACAGGATCGGTCCTTTTACTGCTGTAAACTCGCCAATATCTAACAATTAAAACGTGTAACCACACAAAACAACCAGATTCGGGTGATTATCTGGGCGAAAGCATTCCTAGTTGGATTAGGGATAGGTACAATGCGTGCCAATTGGTCCGACAGTCAAAAGAGGATATATCAATGACCAAATCAGCAGAGCTGTACGAAAAAGCACAGCAAACCATTCCTGGTGGCGTAAACTCTCCAGTTCGTGCATTCAATGGCGTAGGTGGTTCTCCAATCTTCGTTGAACGCGCTGATGGCCCACTTATTTTTGATGCTGATGGTAAAGCGTATATCGATTACGTTGGCTCTTGGGGTCCAATGATCCTTGGTCACAACCACGCGGTTATTCGTGACGCAGTTATTGCAGCAGCTCAACGCGGCCTTAGCTTCGGTGCTCCAACCGAAACTGAAATCAAAATGGCTGAACTGGTATCTGAGATGGTTCCATCAATGGAACAGCTACGTATGGTGAGCTCAGGTACAGAAGCAACAATGAGCGCGATTCGTCTAGCTCGTGGCTTCACTGGTCGTGACAAAATTCTTAAGTTTGAAGGCTGCTACCACGGCCACGCAGACAGCCTACTTGTAAAAGCTGGTTCTGGCGCACTGACTTTAGGTCAACCAAGCTCTCCAGGCGTACCGGCTGATTTTGCGAAACTAACGCTAACAGCAACCTTCAACAATCTAGATTCAGTACGTGAAATCTTCGCAGCAAACAAAGGCGAGATCGCTTGTATCATCGTTGAGCCAGTAGCGGGTAACATGAACTGTATCCCTCCTGTAGAAGGCTTCCACGAAGGTCTACGTGAAATCTGTGATCAAGAAGGTGCATTGCTAATCTTTGATGAAGTAATGACAGGTTTCCGCGTTGCTGAAGGTTGTGCTCAGGCTTACTACAACATCAAGCCAGACCTAACGTGTCTTGGTAAAGTGATTGGCGGCGGCATGCCTGTCGGTGCTTTCGGTGGTCGTAAAGACGTGATGCAATACATCGCACCAACTGGCCCTGTTTACCAAGCGGGTACGCTTTCAGGTAACCCTGTTGCAATGGCTGCTGGCTACGCATGTTTGAACCTTCTACGAGAAGAAGGCAACGAAAAGCGTCTAGCTTCAAAAACTAAGCAGTTGGCAAAAGGCTTCAAGCAACTTGCTGACAAGCACGGCATCCCGATGCTAGTTCATCAAGTTGGCGGTATGTTTGGTTTCTTCTTCACTGACCAAGAAACTGTGACGTGCTACGAAGATGTAACTAAGTGTGATGTAGAACGCTTCAAGCGCTTCTTCCACCTAATGTTAGATCACGGTGTTTACCTTGCACCTTCAGCATTCGAAGCAAGCTTTACTTCTCTTGCTCATGGTTCAAAAGAACTTGATGCAACACTAGAAGCTGCTGACCGCTCTCTTGCGATCATTGCTGCTGAAAGCAAATAATCGAAAGCACTTTATAAGTCGCTAACCGATTGAATTTAGGGCTGCATTAAATGCAGCCCTTTTTTATATATCGCGCTCACCAGCCACAAATATGACAGCTTATTTAGCCGTCGACTAAGGCTAAAGCTGAACCAAAAGCATTAACGTTCCCAGAAAAGGAAAACCAACAACATCAAGGTACCAAGGAACATTCTGAACCAAGGGATCTCTTTTTTTGTTTGCTGTTCTTCGTCTTGGCATTTCTTATCTTTATTACAGCATCCCATTATCAAAACTCCTCATTGCTAACTCTCTGTTTTGCAGCCATTATAAACTCAGAACGCAAATATAGAGACCATTACCGTGTCAGAAAAACTCAAAATCAATTCCAGCCACTGGGTGATCATCATTGCCCTACTCGCGGCGGCTTATGCTTGTTACTTGCTTATCGAGCCATACGTTAACTCTATCGTGATGGCCTTTATCATTTCACTATTGATGTTCCCAATCCATGAGTGGCTTGAAAAAAAGCTCCCGAATAAAGAAAACATCGTCTCTCTGCTGTCTTGTATCATACTGACCTTCATTATTGTTATCCCTTTATTGGCAGTATTCGCAGCAATTGTTCAGCAAGGTTCTCTGTTCTCTCAGAATACTTACCAATGGGTGACCCACGGTGGCATTCAGACTCTGTTTGCTCATCCGTTAGTGGTCAAAGCGCTGTCATTTGTGAATAACTACCTGCCTTTCGACAACATTGATCCCCAAGCCATCGCACAAAAAGTCGGTGAGTTTGCGACCAGCTTTGGTTCTAAGCTAGTTGGTATCAGTGCCAAAATCTTAGGTGACGCAACCAATTTCTTGATGGATTTCTTCTTGATGCTGTTCGTTTTGTTCTTCTTATTAAGAGATCATGACAAAATCATCAGTGTGGTTCGTCATATTCTGCCGCTGTCTCGTAGCCAAGAAGACAAACTTCTAACAGAGATAGAACAAGTATCTAAATCAGCAGTAATGGGCTCATTCTTAACCGCAATCGCGCAAGGTTTTGCCGGCGGTTTAGGTATGTGGATTGCCGGTTTCCCAGGTCTATTCTGGGGTACTATGATGGGCTTTGCCTCTTTCATCCCAGTTGTGGGTACCGCATTAATCTGGATTCCAGCAGCAACCTACTTGTTCCTAACTGGTGATACCACGTGGGCGATTTTCCTAACGGTTTACTGTGT
This sequence comes from Vibrio sp. 10N.247.311.47, assembly GCF_041467535.1. Lineage (NCBI taxonomy): Bacteria > Pseudomonadati > Pseudomonadota > Gammaproteobacteria > Vibrionales > Vibrionaceae > Vibrio > Vibrio sp. 10N.247.311.47. The sequence continues at coordinate 86,474 of NZ_JBFSUR010000010.1, read as the reverse complement.
AGCGATTGTTGGTTCAATTGATAACCTTCTGCGTCCGCTGCTAATGCAAGGCAGTGCAGGCATGAATACCCTGATGATCTTCTTCTCACTATTGGGTGGTATTCAACTGTTTGGCCTAATTGGTCTTATCTACGGACCATTGATTTTTGCGATTACCATTGTCCTATTCAACATCTACGATGAAGAGTTTAAGGACTTTTTAAACCAGCAAGACAAGAGTTAACGAACTTGACGTCAACTTGATTGGCGAACCCGTATTAAACACTTCAAGCTTTGGGCGGATTATGCGAAAATCCGCCCTCATTTTTTGCTAACGATTCAACAGAGTGTCCTATGTCAGCTTATATTGCACCAAGCCAGATTGCTCAACGCCAACTCGCCTACTTTGAAGGCAAACATGTTTTAGTTGCCGGTGAGGCAGAAGACTTGTTCCCTGTTGAGTTAGCGAAGCATTGTGAATCTGTCTCTGTGTTTACTTCTAATTACAGCTACTACCGTCAATTAGAAGGCTACAACACCATCCAACGTTTCTATGGTGCGGAGTTTACCGAAGAGACCAAAGCCGACTTAGTGATGTTGTACTGGCCAAAAGCCAAAGCGGAAGCGGAATTTTTGTTGGCGATGCTATTTGCCAAGCTAGGCAAAGATACCGAGATCGTCGTGGTTGGTGAAAACCGTTCAGGCGTGAAAAGCATCGAGAAGATGTTTGCTCCTTACGGCAAAGTTGTTAAATACGATTCAGCGCGTCGTTGCTCTTTCTATTGGGGTCAATGCTTCGAGCAACCACAAGCGTTCAACCTGCAAGACTGGTTTAAGACCTACACGGTTAACATTGGTGAGCAATCACTTACGGTAAAAAGCCTTCCTGGCGTCTTCAGTCACGGTCAATTCGATGTCGGTAGCCAACTTCTGTTGGATACTCTGCCAAAACTAAAAGGCAAGGTACTGGATTTTGGCTGTGGTGCAGGCGTATTGGGCGCGGTGATGGCATCTCGTAACCCAGATATCGAGCTAGAAATGTGCGACATCAGTGCATTTGCCGTGGCATCAAGCCAAGCAACGCTAGAAGCGAATGGTTTAACGGGTAAAGTCTTCGCATCCGATGTCTATTCTGATACTGCAGAAGACTATCAGTTCATCATCAGTAACCCACCATTCCATTCAGGTTTAGACACTAGCTACAGCGCGACTGAGACCTTACTTTCTCAGGCTCCTAAGCATTTGAAGCGTTCTGGTGAGATGATTATTGTTGCGAATAGTTTCTTAAAATACATTCCAATTATTGAACAAGCGTTTGGAAAATGCGCGACTCTAAATAAGACCACTAAATTCGCGATCTATCACGCAAACAAATAACCTCTCTAGCACAGCGCAGGGTCATTATCTGCGCTGTCTGTTCATATTTTTGTCAAAACTCTATAAAAATGAGCTTTTGCACACGCTTTAAATACCACTTACTTGTCAAAGTAAAAAAACTCGTTAATTTCGTTAAATTGGAACCCGTTAATTCTATTCTCTGTACTTGTTTTCGCCCCTTTTAGCAGTACATCAAAGGAAAGTAGTACCCAATTTATGTTTAGATTCTATCGTAAGCAGAAGTTTAAGCGCCTTCAAAATACCCTAATGCTGGCATTTCTTGTCCTCAGTATTACCCCTGTGACACTTATCGCGATATTTTTCCTCCAATCGCACAGTCAGGATCTCCAGGAACAAAGCACCTCACACCTTGTTTCGGTTCGTGATACTAAGCAGCAGCAAATTGTCGATTACCTACAAGCTCAAGAATCCCAAGTGATGGGCTTTGTTCGCTCAGAATTGGCCAATGCCAGTGGCGGGCGATTTTATGGTTTGATCAATGCATTTCAACGATTGGGGTTAGATATTGACGAGGCACGCAGTAATGCACAGCAGCGCTATATTCAAGGCTCTGGCGATCAAATCAAAACGTCGATCCTCCCTGAATCCAGCAGCTTTATTGGCAGCGAGCGTTATCGCCTGCTCCACAAGCGCTACCATAATGCTTACCTAGAACTGCTTAAACGCTCTGATTTTGACGATATTCTCTTAGTTGATATCAACGGTAACGTCGCTTATTCCGTCTTTAAAAATGACGATTACGGCACCAATCTGCTGACAGGAAAATACAAGGACTCCAACCTAGGTATTACCTTTCAACGACTAGCCAAAGACGTAACCGACCGACGCAAATCTAACGAAGATTACACGCCGGTTATCGTTTCTGACTTTAAAGACGAGAATGGCAAACAGACCGCATGGCTAGGCGCACCTATCGTTCAACAAGGCTACCTACACAGTTACGCGATGTTTAGGCTACCAATCAACGGCATTACTAAGTTGATTGCGGATCTCAACAAGAGTTCGAATATTCAAACGCTGCTTGTAGGTGATGATCACCTGCCGCGTAGCCTTGCTCATTCACAAGAATCTATCAACTTGAGCCTAGATGTTGTCGATAAAGCATTGGCTGGCGAAACAGCGGTTGGCACCTTCGACAACACCCTAGATCAAGCGATCATCGCGGCATATACGCCAATTGAGCTGAAATACGCAACATGGGCTCTTGTCGTAGAGCTGCCAGAGAAAGAGGCGTTTGCCCGTATTCATCAGTTAGAAAAGATCTTCGTGATCGTGATGCTAACGGCGATCATTCTGGTAGTCGTTGCATCGCACTATCTGTCTAACTTCATCACATCCCCACTGCTTAAACTGACGTGGGCTGCCGAAAAAGTATCGGCGGGTGATCTCGATGAAACCATGATCAATACCGAGCGCAAAGATGAGATAGGCCGACTCGCGGTGAGCTTCGAAAGAATGCAGCGATCTATTCGTGAAAAAATGCAGCTCATCAAAAGCCAAAACGATGAGCTTGAGGACAACCTTAAGACCATTCAAAAGCAAAACGAAGAGTTACAACTGGCAAATAAACTCAAAGATGAGTTCTTAGCGACTACTTCACATGAATTGAGAACACCACTGCATGGCATGGTGGGTATCGCTGAAGCGTTGATATCTGGAGCGAACGGCCCTATTCCTGCTAATCAGAAATATCAGTTGGATATCATCATCAATAGCGGTCAGAGATTGGCGACCTTGGTTGATGATCTGCTTGATTATCACAAGATGCGCTATGGCAGCTTAGATATTAAGAAATCAGCCGTTGATTTGTCGGCAGCCACCAGCTTGGTCCTAGAGTTGTCTCATCACCTATTGGGCAATAAGCCAATCCGTATTATTAACCAAGTCCCAAGTGATTTAGGTCTGGTTTCATCGGATCCTCAACGACTTGAGCAAGTGATGTATAACTTGGTCGGCAATGCCATCAAGTACACCTCAGAAGGTAAAATTGTTATCTCTGCCAGCGTTATCGATGACAACATTCGTGTACAAGTTGTCGATACTGGCCAAGGTATACCGGCCGAGTACCTTGAGCACATCTTTGAGCCATTGATTCAAGCAGGCCAAGATGCGAGTAACTACCGCCAAGGTGCAGGGCTTGGATTATCGATCAGTCGTCAGTTGATCGAGCTAATGGGCGGTTCACTGTACGTTAGTAGCCAACCAATGCTCGGCACTACGTTTAGCTTTACCCTGCCCCTAGCTACTCAAGATGAGTTAGACAGTTACAACGAATCAGGTCACTACTCGCACTTCCAAGCGCCTGATTTAATTGATAACAGCCAACAAGAAAACAGTGTTATCAGTGAAAACCCAGATGGCCCGTTATTGGTTATCGCCGATGATGAGCCGGTTAACCTGCGAGTATTAGACAGCTTCTTGAAGTTAGAAGGTTATCGAGTACGTACTGCATGTGATGGCCCTGAAACCATTGAACTGATTGAGAAAGAGAAGCCAGAGCTGCTTCTACTCGACATCATGATGCCAGGAATGAGCGGCTATCAGGTTTGTGAAGCACTGCGTAAGCAATACGATCATGCTCAGTTGCCAATCATCATGCTAACGGCACTCAACCAAGCAGAAGACCGTGTTCGAGGTTTCGAAGCTGGCGCCAATGACTACTTGTCTAAACCGTTCAACAAACAAGAACTAGCGGCTCGAATTACAGCACATCTATCAGCAAGCAAAGCTGAACAAAGACGCCTTGAAAACGACCAACTGCAACTCGAGCTCAAACATAGAGCGATGGTTGAGGCTAACTTGTTAGAAACTCAAGGCCGCTTATTAGAGCAACTAGAATCGGCACCTGAAGCCATCATCTGTATTCGTGACGACCAACGTATTCGCTTTGCTAACGAAGCTGCGGCGAAGCTATTCAGACGCGGACAAGAACAACTTAAACGCTCAATGGCCGACGAGATCATTGCGCCTAAATACCTTAAGGTAGAACAAGCCCACTACTGCGGTGATATTGATATCTATATAGACGATACACGTCAGCGCATACCAAGTGACATCCTTAAGCTGCCTGAAGGCTCAGGGCTCGACACCATGTATATCTTCAATGTAGGTGGTGGTGTTAACTCAAACCGAATCAATAACCTTGAAACGGCGGTTGAAGCTCTCTCTAGTTATGCCTTTGAAGGCGACAAAGATAAGTTGCAACAGTTGAAGGAGCTTGGCGGAGAATTTACTCGTCTTGCTGACAAGGCAACCGGTGAAGGTAAAAACAAGCAAGAGTTAATGCGCGAGGTACTGGTCGATGCGATGACGAATGCCATCATCTACTGGGAATCGGTGACTGGTGAAACCAAGTTCGCTTTCGCCGAGAAGAGTGGCTTGTGGCGCGTCTACTTAGACCGCAGTACGCTGCAAACTCGAACGCTAGACAAATACCTACGCGTAGAAACCCTACCGAAAACCCCTCGCTGGCGAACGGTACTGAGCTCAATCGAATTCATACTGGAACACTGTAAAGAACAGACGCCAGAAAGAACCCATATTGAGATGCTAAGAGATAAACTTCAGAAACTACTGACCAGTTAATCCCTGAACCAACATCACGATACTTTGAATAATGGAGCCCACCTAGCGTGGGCTTTTTTGTACGCCTAATAATCACAAAAAGTAGAATCCCATCGCTTGCAACGCACTTTTTTTACGCCCTTAAACAAGGAGGAATTCACGCCAATTACGTACAGTGTGAGCTCGTAACCGTCAGTACTTTTCGTTCTATTCTCAATCATATCTGACTCTTTGTTGCAGTTTGAGAAGCGAGTCACAACAGAACGGCAGATTTAATTTTCTAGGGAAATTTAACGTAAAACTGGCAAGTGACCGAGATCTACAATTATACCAACGTAGGGGAAGGCATTATAATAAAAAGCCTTTAAAGTTAGTGATCACTTACAACCTGCAAGAACCTCAAAACCAAATGCGAGTCACATCACTTTAACAATTGCGTACGAAAAACCACCAAAGCAACCTATTTTGACGTTAATGACGTGGGGTTGTGTGTTTTTAACATTTTTGACGGGAAACGAGTTTGATTAATTCATCGATAAGGTGTTTTCTTACTCCTGCCAAAGGCCTACAGGCCACTCTTACCACTTCTCAGAATCAACGATGAATCTGGAGCAACGAAGAAGAGGTAGGCCTTTAACCAGAGTGTGTATCTACTAAACAATTTAGCGACAGATAACATTCAATCCATTAGTGAAATGAAAGCAAATAGTAAGGAACAGCTATGCTTGCCAATATAAAAAAAACAGCAATAGCAACAGCAATTATTGCAACTGCTACAACAGGTTTTGCATCAGTAGCAACCGCTGCAGAACGCAGTGAACTGACCGTTCACCCGAAAGAGTACACTACATTCGTACGTAACTTTAACCCGTACCTTGGTGCTACTAACCTACATACTACAACTGACTTCATGTATGAGCCGCTAGTAGTATTTAACGAAATGCACGGTAACACTCCAGTGTTCCGTCTAGCTGAAAACTTCAAGATGTCAGATGATCTGATGAGCGTTGTTTTCGACATTCGTAAGGGTGTTAAATGGTCAGACGGAGAAACTTTCTCTGCTGATGATGTTGTTTTTTCTTTCAACCTTGTAAAAGAGAAGCCAGAGCTTGACCAATCTGGTATCAACTCTTGGGTAACTTCTGTAGAAAAACTGAACGACAACCAAGTTAAGTTCACACTAACAGAAGCAAACTCAAACGTACCTTACGAGATTGCTAAAGTACCTGTAGTACCTAAGCACATCTGGAAAGACGTTAAAGATCCATCAACGTTTACCAATGAGAACCCGGTAGGTTCTGGTCCATTTACAGAAATCGATACGTTTACAGCGCAGCTATACATCCAGTGTGCAAACCCGAACTACTGGGATGCAGACAACCTAGATGTTGACTGTCTACGTGTTCCACAAATTGCGAACAACGACCAATTCCTAGGTAAAGTTGTAAACAGTGAAATGGACTGGACGTCTTCTTTCGTTCCAGATATCGATCGTACATACGCAGCAGCTAGCCCTAAACACCACTACTGGTACCCGCCAGCAGGTACACAGGCATTCATCGTTAACTTCAAGCACCCTGATGCTGCGAAGCATGAAGCATTGAGCAACGTTGACTTCCGTCGTGCTTTCTCTATGGCTCTTGACCGTCAAACTATCATCGACATCGCATTCTACGGTGGCGGTACTGTAAACGATTTCGCATCGGGTCTTGGCTACGCGTTTGAAGCTTGGTCTGATGAAAAAACTCATGACAAGTACAAAGGCTTCAACACTTACAACGCTGAAGGCGCGAAGAAGCTTCTTGCTGACGCTGGCTTCAAAGATGTAAACAAAGATGGTTTTGTTGACACTCCATCAGGCAAGTCTTTCGAACTAATGATTCAATCGCCAAACGGCTGGACTGACTTCAACAACACAGTTCAACTAGCGGTAGAACAGCTAAACGAAATCGGTATTAAAGCAAAAGCTCGTACACCTGACTTCTCTGTTTACAACCAAGCAATGCTTGAAGGTACATACGACGTAGCATACACAAACTACTTCCACGGTGCGGATCCATACACGTACTGGAACAGTGCTTACAACTCATCACTACAATCTGGTGATGGTATGCCTCGTTTCGCAATGCACTTCTACAAAAACGACAAGCTAGATGGTCTTCTAAACAGCTTCTACAAAACAGCTGATAAGAACGAACAGCTAGATATTGCACACGGTATCCAGCAAATCATCGCTGCAGACCAAGTGACAATCCCTGTGATGTCTGGTGCTTACATGTACCAATACAACACAACTCGCTTCACTGGTTGGTGGAACGAAGAAAATCCAAAAGGCCGTCCAAACATTTGGGCTGGTATTCCAGAGCGTCTACTTCATGTACTGGACCTAAAACCAGTTAAATAAGTAATCGTTCAATCCTTGCGGCGTAACCTCTTACGCCGCTTATAAAAATCCCCACACTCTCAATTGAAAGTATGGCGCTAGTCGTCAGGGGATTTTTCGTTCCAAATTTCGCTAGGAGCGACCTGAATCCAGAAACAGGGAAACAATCTGGGTGAGTAAGGTGTGAGTTATGGGTTATTTTTTAAGACGTTTGTCATTTTATTTTGTCGCGCTATTAGTTGCTGCGACGTTAAACTTTATTATTCCAAGAGCAATGCCTGGTGACCCAGTTACCATGATGTTTGCGAACGCTTCTGTACAAGTTACTCCAGAGCGTATTGCTGCAATGAAAGAACTATTAGGCTTCGTTGATGGTGGCTACTTAGTTCAATACGTGGCGTACATGAAGAACATTCTTAGCTGGGAACTTGGTACATCAATTCAATTCTACCCACTTTCTGTAAACACACTGTTGGGTGGAGCATTCGGTTGGTCGCTTTTCTTAGCCGGCACCGCAGTTATTCTTTCTTTCTCGATTGGTTCAATCCTAGGTATTTTCGCAGCGTGGAAACGCGGCAGTAAGTACGATGCCTTCGTAACGCCAGGGATGCTGATTCTACAAGCCGTTCCTCAAGTTGTTATCGCGATGATTGCACTATTTACCTTTGCAATTGGCTTGAAGTGGTTCCCAACAGGGTATGCCTACACCGCTGGTACTATACCTGATTGGACAAGCTGGGCATTCATTAAAGATGTCGCTTACCACGCCTTCTTACCACTGTTCTGTGCTTCTGTTGTTCAAATTGGTGGCTTCCTAGTAAACATGCGTAACAACATGATCAACCTACTAGCCGAAGACTACATCACCATGGCGAAAGGCAAAGGCCTGAGCGAAAACCGAGTGGTATTCAACTACGCAGCTCGTAACGCGATGCTACCTAGTGTGACAGCCCTTTCAATGTCGCTAGGTATGGCAATCGGTGGTCAGTTAATTATCGAAATCATCTTTAACTACCCGGGTCTTGGCAGCGTACTTTTCAACGCAATTAACGCTCGTGACTACCAAGTACTGCAAGGTCAGCTGCTTATCATGACGCTATTCATGCTGTTCTTTAACCTAGTTGCAGACATGCTTTACGTTGTTCTTGACCCTCGTCTTCGTAAGGGTGGTAAATAATCATGAAAGACTTTCTAAAACTCATTTGGCGTAACCCGATGGCCCTAACAGGCGTCATCATCCTAAGTATTTTTATTCTTGGCGCGATTGCAGCTCCATTAATCACCAAACATGTACCAGACAAGCGTACAGGTAACCCACACGAATATCCTGGTTTCGTGGTGAAGTCTGCACAAACTAACCCTGATGGCTGGGTTGCTCAAAATCTAGCAGACGACCGTCGTACATTGATCATGTCTAAAAAAGCAGACCACGTACTAGGTACAACTCGTATGGGTCGTGACGTTTGGTCTCAAGTGGTATACGGCGCACGCGTATCTCTTGCTGTAGGTTTTGGTGCGGGTCTAACCGTATGTTTACTCGCAACTGTTATTGGTGTTTCTGCAGGTTACTTCGGTGGCCGTGTCGATGACGTTCTAACAGCCGCAATGAACATCATGCTGGTAATCCCTCAATACCCATTACTGTTCGTAGTAGCAGCCTTTATCGGTGAGGCAGGGCCACTCACCATAACCTTGGTTATCGGCTTTATGTCCTGGGCTTGGGGCGCCCGTGTTGTTCGCTCCCAGACCTTAGCACTGCGTGAAAAAGAGTTTGTAAAAGCCGCTGAAGTTTTGGGTGAATCTTCATTCCGCATCATCTTCGTAGAGATTCTGCCAAACCTTATCTCTATCGTTGGCGCAAGCTTCATCGGTTCGGTGATGTACGCAATCATGATGGAAGCAACCATCTCGTTCCTAGGTCTTGGTGACCCGAACACAATCAGCTGGGGCATCATGCTTTACAACGTTCAAACCTCTTCATCAATGCTGATTGGCGCTTGGTGGGAACTGCTGGCTCCTTGTATCGCACTGACACTACTTGTAACTGGCCTTGCTCTACTTAACTTCGCGGTCGATGAAATTGCTAACCCGCAACTGCGTTCTCACAAAGGCATGAAGCGTTGGAAGAAACTAGCAGCACAAGACAAAGAAGAACGTGAACCAGAACTACCACCACAAAATGCACTTTGGAGCGGAGATAAATAATCATGTCTGAACCACTAATTTCTATCCGCAACTTATGCGTGGATTACATCACAGAGTCAGGCGATGTTCGTGCGTGTAACAACGTAAGTTTCGACATCGCTCCAGGTGAAGTATTCGGCCTAGCTGGTGAATCTGGCTGTGGTAAATCAACGGTCGCTTTCTCTCTTATGCGTCTTCATAAGCCGCCCGCTTACATCAGTGGTGGTGAGGTTATCTTCAACGGTGAGAACATCCTTGAATACAGTGATGACCGTATGCAGTCGTTCCGTTGGAGTGAGATGTCGATGGTATTCCAGAGCGCGATGAACGCACTCAACCCAGTACTACCGATGGAAGAGCAGTTCTGTGACGTAATCATGCGTCACACCAACATGACTCGCGAGCAAGCTAAGCAGCGTGCTGAAGGTCTACTTGAAATCGTCGATATTCACCCGAGCCGATTGAGTGACTATCCTCACCAATTCTCTGGCGGCATGCGTCAGCGCTTGGTTATTGCTATCGCGTTAGCACTGAATCCAAAGCTGATCATTATGGATGAGCCGACAACCGCACTTGATGTGGTTGTGCAACGCGAAATCCTACAAAAGATCTATGCACTGAAAGAAGAGTTTGGCTTCTCGATTCTGTTCATCACCCATGACTTGTCATTGATGGTCGAGTTCTCTGACCGCATCGGCATCATGTACTCAGGTGAGCTAATCGAAGTAGCTAACTCTCAAGATATTCTAGAAAACCCTTACCACCCTTACACCAAAGGGTTGGGAAGTTCTTTCCCTCCACTGACAGGGCCAAAGACAAAGTTAGCAGGTATTCCGGGTAACCCTCTGAACCTGTTAGAGATCCCTGAAGGGTGTCGTTTCCAAGCTCGTTGTGACCGTGTACATGAAACGTGTACCAAGGTGCCAACCAAGCTGCGTTCTATCGACCCGGGACATTTGTCTAACTGCCACCTGTACGGTGACCCAATAGTACAAAGGAAGCTATAGCTTGCACGCTGACTCAGCGTGAATAACGAACAAGGCGGCTCGACCGCCTAAAAACAAGCAAAGCGAATAAGGATTCTGGAGACAATTATGAGCAAAGATTTCGGTCAATTATTGGTAGAAGGCAAGAATGTCGTAAAAGACTTCCCAATAAGCAGTACCACCATTCAAACCCCAATGATGCGTGCGATTAACGACGTGTCATTCAAGATGTACAAAAGCCGTGGCCTAGCAGTGGTTGGTGAGTCTGGTTCAGGCAAATCAACAACCGCAAAAATGATCGCAAAAATGTACGCACCTTCAGGTGGCATGATCGAATACAAAGGTCGTGATATCCAAGAGATCTCAAGCAGAAAAGATCTTATGCACTACCGTGAAGGTGTGCAGATGGTATGGCAAGACCCGTTTGGTTCATTGAACCCAACACACAATATCTTCCACCACATTGCTCGACCACTGTTGATCCACAAGAAGGTAACCCCGGGCAATAAGAGAGAACTAGAAGAACGTGTTTACGATCTTTTAGAGCAAGTGGGCCTGATCCCACCAAAAGAGACGGCGAAGAAGTACCCTCACCAACTGTCTGGCGGCCAACGTCAACGTGTCAACCTAGCCCGCAACATCGCGGTAGGTGCCGAAGTTGTACTAGCCGATGAGCCAACTTCAATGCTTGATGTATCGATTCGTGCCGGTGTTTTGAACCTGATGGAAGAGATGAAGTTCGAGAAGCAAATGTCTCTGCTTTACATCACTCACGATATCGCAACCGCTCGTTACATCGCTGAAGACCTTTCGGTGATGTACGTGGGACACATGGTGGAATGGGGCGATACCGATGACGTGATTGCTAACCCTCAGCACCCATACACCCAATTGCTTGTTTCGGCCGTTCCAGATCCTAAGAAGTCGATCCACGAGCAACTTGCAGGCAACAAAGGTGAGATTCCTCTGTGGACACCAGTATCAGCAGGCTGCCCATTTGCAGGCCGATGTACTCACGCAATGGATAAGTGCAAAGAGCAGCTACCAGGGGTTACGCAGCTCGCTGATAACCACTTTGTGCGCTGTTACCTACACGAAAGCTAAGCAATAAAACCCAAGTTAGGGTCTTCGGACCCTAACTATTTATATCCAAAACATTCAAGTACCTAGCCAATAGAAACTAGGACTGTCGGAGAATATTGATGCTGTTATTGACCAACCATATTGGCTATGAGTCCACAGGCCCGAAGCAAGCTATCCTACAAACTAAGAAAGCTCGCCTATCAAGCACTACGGCTCTACTCGTCTGTGCTGACAACCATATGACTGTCGGAAATTTTGATGTGGTTAAACAAGGCCGCGTAGCAAATTGGCATCAAGGGCAATTCTTCACTATTGATTTCAGTTCAGTCACTGAATCTGGTCACTACTACCTACGTTTTGACAACCTGCGTTCAGAAGTATTTGAGATTGGTAGCAACCTATTAATGAACCACACGTTTTCTGATGTGCTTCATTACTTTAAGTCACAACGCTGTGGCGGGATTTTCGACAAAAAAGATCGACAAGCACAAATTCTAGGTACCGACCGATACGTCGATGTCCACGGTGGATGGTATGACGCATCAGGTGATGTCAGTAAGTATTTTAGCCACCTGTCTTATGGTAACTACCTAAACCCACAACAAATTCCGATGGTCGTTTGGAACATGCTAAAAAGCGTACGCTTGACTGGCCATAACCCAGACTTCCCGAAATTCTCCATGACTCGTCTAACGGAAGAGGCTCTGTTCGGTGCCGACTTCTTAGTGCGTATGCAAGACGCTGACGGATACTTCTATATGACGGTATTCGACAAATGGAGCAAAGATATCAACCAACGCGATATCTGCGCTTATGCGACTCAAGAAGGTCATAAATCAACGGACTTACAAGCGGGCTACCGACAAGGTGCAGGTGTTGCTATCGCAGCATTAGCCGCAGCTTCTGAGCTTGAAATCTCTGGTAGCTACTCGAGCCACACATACCTTGAAATGGCGGTTAAGGGTTACTGGCATCTAAAAGAGTATAACCTCCAGTATCTAAACGATGGTGAAGAGAACATCATCGATGAGTATTGCGCCCTACTCGCAGCCAATGAGCTGTATCGCGTAACACAAGACCAGCAATACCTATCAGAAGCAAGAACTTGGGCGACTCGTTTAATCTCTCGTCAGCAATCCGATGATTCATTTGAGCACTTCTGGTCGGCAAACTCTGATGGCTCTCGTCCATACTTTCACGCAGCTGAAGCCGGTCTTCCTGTGATTGCACTATGTGAATACATCGACAACGAAACCGATGCTGAATTAAAAGAACAGGCGCGCACAGTTGTTGAACAAGCTTGTCAGTTCGAAATCAACATCACCGACAAAGTCACCAACCCATTTGGCTATCCAAGACAATACGTTAAATCTGTCGATGGTGATAAACGTGATGCCTTCTTCGTCGCTCAACAGAACGAAACCGGTTACTGGTGGCAAGGCGAGAACGCACGCCTTGGCTCACTCGCAACCATGGCTTACCTAGTTCAACCGCACATTAAAGATAGCGAACTTCAAGAGCGCTTAATCCAGCTTTCACAAAATAGCCTTGATTGGATCTTGGGCCTCAACCCATACCACATGTGCATGCTCGATGGTCATGGCCATAACAACCCAGACTACCTACCTCAGCTTGGGTTCTTCAATGCGAAAGGCGGTATCTGTAATGGCATCACAGCTGGTTTTGAAGATGAACAAGACATTGCGTTCAATCCACCAGCACAAAAAGATGACATGCTTCAAAACTGGCGCTGGGGTGAGCAATGGATCCCTCATGGTGCGTGGTTCTTATTAGCAACCGCTGCACAGTTCAACTTCTTAGCTCAGCGTAAGGAGCAATAATAATGACTCTTTACTACGTCGGTATTGATGGTGGTGGTACTTCTTGTCGTGCTCGTATTCGTGACGCTCAAGGCAAACTGATTGGTGAAGCGAAAAGTGGCAGTGGCAACATCCTTTTGGGTGTTGATGTTGCGATGAGCTCAATTATTGATGCCATCACAAAAGCGGCACAACAAGGGCAACTCAACTCAGACCATTTTTCAAATATGCATGTTGGCCTAGCGCTGGCTGGCGCTGAGCAAAAATCAGCATGGTTCGACTTCATGGCTCAACCACACCCTTTCGCAAGCATGACACTAAATACCGACGCTTATGGCGCTTGCATTGGTGCTCACAATGGCCAAGACGGCGCAATCATGATCGGTGGTACGGGTTCTTGCGGTATCTTCCTAAAAGACGGTGAGCAACATGTGGTTGGCGGTCGTGAATTTCCGATTTCAGATCAAGGCGGCGGCGCAGTCATGGGCTTACGTTTGATTCAACAAGTCTTGCTTGCAGAAGACGGTATTCGCAACAAAACCCCGCTGACTCTACATGTGATGAATCACTTTAATAATGATGTGGATGCCATTGTCGAATGGTCAAAAGGTGCTATTCCAAAGGATTACGGTCAATTCTCACCAGTTATTTTTCAACTCGCTAACGAAGGTGACGAACTGGCTATCGATATGCTCAAGCAAACCGCGGCTGATATCGAAATGTTTGTCTTAGCACTGCATCGAAAAGGCGCTGACAAGGTGTGCTTAATGGGAAGTATCGCTGAGCGTATTCTCAACTGGCTATCACCACCAGTACAACAATGGATCGTTAAACCTCAATTCGACGCTATTGAAGGCGCATTGATGTTTGCCGGAAAACCACAACACAACTTGTATCAACAGGCTTAGCAGGGAAGTTATATGAATTATCGCATCGACTTAGCTGTTCTTTCTGAACAAAAAAATAACTGCCGATTTGGCCTTACGGTACATAACTTAAGTGACCTCGACGTAAAAGATTGGTCTCTGCACTTTGCATTTGATCGTTTCATCCTTCCAGAGAGTTTATCGCAAGGAGAGCTGACTCAAGTTGGCAGCTTTTGCTCATTCACACCAAGTTCGTCAGTGTTAAAGGCCAACAACCATTACTACCTTGAATTCAGTATTCAAAGCGCACCATTCCGCTTCTATTCTGATGGCCTTAACGATGCCTTTATCCAGTCACATAATGATGGAGAAACATCGGTACTGCCTGTCGCGATATCACCCATAGTACTGGCTTCGCCATACCGTGAACGCAATCAAATACCTGAAGTTAACGCTGCTGAGATTGCATTGATTCCTCAGCCTAATCAGATCGAATTTCAGCAAGGTAGTTTCGCGCTAAGTAACTTCGCGCTAAATAACGACTGCAGAATTGAGGTTCAATCTCATCTTGCTGATAAGGCAGTCTCTTGGTTCCAGCAAGAGTTGCTCTCGACCTTTGAGCTGTCTCTTTCGACCGCGCTTTCAGCTGAACTTTCAAAAGACGAAAGCGGCAACATTCTATTTCGCAGCAACCCGACGTTAGATGAAGCCGAATACAAACTGACCATCACTGCACAACAGATTATTGCTGAATCAGGCAGCCAGTCGGGCTTTACACACGCTGTGGCAAGCTTGATTCAACTAGTTCAACAACTGGACGCAGAGAACTTCTCTCTACCATGTTGCAAGATAGCCGACCAACCGCGCTTTAAGTACCGCGGCATGATGTTGGACTGCGCTCGTCACTTCCACTCAGTAGAGCAAGTGAAGCGTTTAATCAATCAACTGGCGCACTACAAGTTCAACGTATTTCATTGGCACCTAACTGACGATGAAGGTTGGAGAATTGAGATAAAGAGCCTGCCACAGCTAACAGAAATTGGCGCTTGGCGTGGCCCTGATCATGCACTAGAGCCGCAATATACCCACATTGCGGAAAACTACGGCGGCTTCTACACGCAACAACAAATTCGTGAAGTCATTGAATATGCAGAGCAACGCAGCATCACGGTGATCCCAGAGATCGATATTCCGGGACACTGCCGTGCCGCAATCAAATCACTGCCTGACATGTTGGTAGAGCAAGCTGACACTACTCAATACAAAAGCATTCAGCACTACAACGACAACGTCCTAAACCCAGGTTTACCAGGCACTTACCAATTTCTAGATGCAGTTATTGAAGAAGTCGCAGAGCTGTTCCCGAGCGAATTAATTCACATGGGTGCAGACGAAGTGCCACCGGGAGTGTGGAGCAACAGCCCTGCTGCTCAAGCGTTGATGAAAGAACACCAGTACCAAGACAGCAAAGACCTACAAGGTCACCTATTCCGCTATGCCGAAAACAAGCTTAAGCAACTCGGCAAACGCATGGTCGGCTGGGAAGAAGCACAGCACGGCGACAAAGTGAGTAAAGAGACCATCATCTACTCATGGCTCAGTGAAGAAGCGGCTGTCAATTGCGCTCGCCAAGGCTTTGATGTGGTGTTGCAACCTGCACAGTTTACCTATCTCGACATGACCCAAGATTATGCACCGGAAGAACCGGGCGTAGATTGGGCTGCCGTTATCCCATTAGAACAAGCTTATACCTACGAAGCACTTGCTGAGATA
The DNA here is from genome assembly GCF_041467535.1 of Vibrio sp. 10N.247.311.47. Taxonomy (NCBI): domain Bacteria; kingdom Pseudomonadati; phylum Pseudomonadota; class Gammaproteobacteria; order Vibrionales; family Vibrionaceae; genus Vibrio; species Vibrio sp. 10N.247.311.47. Next base: position 70,438 of record NZ_JBFSUR010000010.1, on the reverse strand, counting down.
TCCGACACCGACCCAATTCGTAAGCGGATCCGCGGAATTCAGTGTGCTCTATGGTGTGAGATCGTCACCAACCAAAAGCGTATGGATTACATGGTATTTCCAAGAATTAGCGCTTTAGCTGAAGGATGTTGGACACATAAAAACAACCGAAACTGGCTAGATTACCTGTCTCGCCTAAAGGGTCACTTGCCGCTACTCGACAGACTCAATGTTGACTATCGCAACCCTTGGAAAGCTCAATAAAACAAAACCAAAGCGACACTCATATCGAGTGGTTGCTGACTCAAATTAAGGTGCTCAGTTAGATACGACTCAGCATCACTATTTAAAAATTAGCTGCATAGATGCAGTTTGTTAAAAAGGAAATGACAATGAAATACGGCTATTTCGATAACGACAATCGCGAATACGTCATCACTCGCCCTGATGTACCAGCACCTTGGACCAACTACCTAGGTACTGAAAAGTTTTGTACCGTGATTTCGCACAATGCGGGCGGTTACTCGTTCTACAACTCTCCGGAATACAACCGTGTTACTAAGTTCCGTCCAAACGGCACCTTTGACCGTCCTGGACACTATGTTTACTTGCGTGATGATGAGACGGGTGATTACTGGTCTATCTCTTGGCAACCAGTGGCCAAGAGCCTAGATGAAGCGAACTACGAGGTTCGTCACGGCCTGTCATACTCAAAGTTCAAATGTGAATACAGCGGCATTACCGCAACCAAGACGCTATTCGTACCTAAGGGTGAAGATGCAGAAGTTTGGGACGTTGTATTAAAGAACAACACTGACAAGCCACGTACTATCAGCACTTTCTCGTTTGTTGAGTTCTCTTTCAGCCATATTCAATCAGACAATCAAAACCATCAGATGTCTTTGTACTCTGCGGGCACGTCTTACCAAGAAGGTGTTCTGGAATACGACCTGTACTACAACACTAACGACTTTGAAGGCTTCTACTACCTAGCTTCAACTTTCTCACCAGACAGCTACGATGGCCAACGTGACAACTTCCTTGGTATGTACCGTGATGAAGCAAATCCAATTGCGGTTGAAAACGGTAAGTGTTCTAACAGCGCTCAAACTTGTTACAACCATTGTGGTTCTCTGCACAAGCAATTTACGATTCAACCCGGTGAAGAAGTTCGCTTTGCGTATGTACTCGGTATCGGTAAAGGCAACGGTGAACGCCTACGTGAGAAGTACCAAGACACAGCAAACGTAGACGCCGCTTTCCAAGGCATCAAAGATCACTGGGACGAGCGTTGCAACAAATTCCAAGTTAAGTCGCCAAACGAAGGCTTAGACACAATGATCAACACGTGGACGCTATACCAAGCGGAAACCTGTGTGGTTTGGTCACGCTTTGCATCATTCATCGAAGTTGGCGGTCGTACTGGTCTTGGTTACCGTGATACGGCTCAAGATGCTATTTCAGTACCCCATGCCAACCCACAAATGACCAAGAAACGTATTATCGACCTGCTTCGCGGCCAAGTGAAAGCGGGCTACGGTCTACACTTGTTCGATCCTGACTGGTTCGATCCAGAGAAAGCCGACGTTGAGCCATCAAAATCACCAACAGTTGTTCCAACACCGTCAGATGACGACAAGATCCACGGCATTGAAGACACATGTTCTGATGACCACCTATGGATCGTTCCGACCATTATCAAATACGTAATGGAAACCGGTGAGCACGACTTCTTCGATGAAGTGATTCCATACGCAGACGGTGGCGAGGCGACAGTTTATGAACACATGAAAGCGGCACTGAACTTCTCTGCTGAATACGTGGGTCAAACGGGTATCTGTAAAGGTCTTCGAGCTGACTGGAATGACTGTTTGAACCTAGGTGGTGGTGAATCTTCAATGGTTTCATTCCTACACTTCTGGGCGCTACAAGAATTCCTAGATCTTGCTAAGTTCCGTAATAACGATGCTGATGTTGCGAAATACACTGAAATGGCAGCTAACGTTCGCGAAGCGTGTGAAACGCACCTTTGGGATGACGAAGGCGGCTGGTACATCCGTGGTCTAACTAAAAATGGCGACAAGATCGGTACCGCTCAACAAGCTGAAGGTCGTGTACACCTTGAGTCAAACACGCTAGCCGTTCTATCTGGTGCGGTATCTCAAGAACGCGGTGAGAAAGCGATGGACGCAGTCGATGAGAACCTATTCTCTGAATACGGCCTACACCTAAATTCTCCATCATTTGCAACACCAAACGATGATATCGGCTTCGTAACTCGCGTTTACCAAGGCGTAAAAGAGAACGGCGCAATCTTCTCTCACCCTAACCCATGGGCCTGGGTGGCAGAAGCGAAGCTAGGCCGTGGTGACCGTGCGATGAAATTCTACGACGCACTGAACCCATACAACCAAAATGACATGATTGAAACACGCTACGCAGAACCATACTCGTACGTGCAGTTCATCATGGGTAAAGACCACCAAGACCACGGCCGTGCAAACCACCCATGGTTAACAGGCACCTCTGGTTGGGCTTACTTTGCGGTAACCAACTTCATTCTAGGTGTTCGTACTGGCTTCGAAGGATTAACGGTTGATCCTTGTATCCCAACGGATTGGCCAGAGTTCGAGGTTACTCGTCAATGGCGTGGCGCTACTTACAACATCACAGTGCAAAACCCGAATGCAGTAAGCAAAGGCGTTGCCTCTATCACTATCAATGGTGAGTCAGTTGAAGGCGCAATCCCAGTACAAGCAGAAGGCAGCGTGAACGATGTTGTCGTTGTTCTAGGCTAGTCACGCAATTTAACGAACAGCTCTTGTCTCAAGTCTTTACAGGCTTGAGACAATGAGACTAAAAGGATTTTCTAATGATTAAATTTGGTACAGGTGGCTGGCGCGCTTTCATTGGTGAGGAGTTCACTAGAGAAAACGTCCGTTTGGTAGCGCAAGCACTCGCTAACATCATCAACAACGAAGATGCAGCCAAGAATGGGTTTGTGATCGGCTATGACCGTCGTTTCCTTTCCGATAAAGCCGCATGTTGGTTTGCAGAAGTACTTGCGGCGAACAACATCAAAGTAAGCTTCATCGATAAGTTTGTTCCAACACCTATCGTGATGTTCCAAGCAAAAGAGATGGGATGCACCTACTCGGCGTGTATTACCGCCTCTCACAACCCAGCCGATTACAATGGCATCAAGGTATTCATTGAAGGTGGCCGTGATGCTGATGAGATCATCACAGAGAAGATCGAACAGCAAATCGCAACACTGACCAACGAAGATATTATTCGTGTCGATTTCGAGCAAGCGTTGAATGACAAAGAGATCGAAATCATCAACCCGATGAACGCCTTTGTTGATTCCATCATTAATGCCATCGATATTGAATCGATTAAGAAAGCGAATCTACGCGTGCTGATCGACCCAATGTTTGGTGTGGCGAAAAACGCTCTGCAAACGGTTCTTATCAACGGTCGTTGTGATGTCGACGTAATCAACGATGGTAAAAACCCAGACTTCGGTGGCCTAATGCCTTCTCCTAGCGCAGCAACGCTCTATCGCTTGAAGCACTTAGTTGCAGCAGAAGGCTATGACATTGGTATTGGTACTGATGGCGATGCCGACCGTTTGGGAATCATCGATGAGAAAGGTCACTTCATTCACCCTAACGAAGTACTACTCCTACTTTACTACTACTTGCTGGAATACAAAGGTTGGAAGGGCTCTGTCGTTCGTAACATCGCAACCACACATCTACTGGATAAAGTCGCGGCAGATCATGGTGAGAAGAGCTTTGAGGTTCCTGTAGGCTTTAAGCATATCAGCTCACAAATGGAGGCCGATGACTCTCTGATTGGTGGCGAAAGTTCAGGTGGTTTAACCATTCGTGGTCACATCAAAGGTAAGGATGGCGTATTTGCTTCAAGCTTACTGGTTGAGATGATCAGTGTGACAGGCAAGAAGTTGTCTGAATTACTTGATGAGATTTACTCTAAATATGGCTATGCCTACACCGCAGAAGGCGATTGTAAGTTTAAACCTTCAGAGAAAGAAGCGCTTTACACTAAGATCTACGTCGAGAAGCAACTGCCTGAATTTGAATACGAAATTGAAAAAGTAAGCTATGAAGATGGTGCCAAGGTGTACTTCAAGAATGGCGGCTGGGTGATTGCTCGCTTCTCAGGAACAGAGCCGTTACTACGAATCTTCGCAGAAATGGAAGATAAAGACACTGCAGAACGTGTTCTTCAAAAAGTGAAAGACTTCCTCTCTCTATAGGCTTATAGAGTGCAGCAGTTTTGTATGGGACTTAACAAATCACTGCCTTGTTAAAGCCTATAAGTGAAGAACTCTTGCCCAGTACTTTGATTAAAGTGCTGGGCTTTTTTATCGCGATTCTTGTAACGATTAGTATCGCGTTATATCTCTTTAAAAAGCCAATACGCCTTTGGTATCGACTTTTACGTTGACCGGCATACCCACTTCAAGTGCTTCTGACGAGGTTGCTAATAACTTCTGACCATGCGCTTCGATTACATAACGACAGTGATCACCCATAAATTGCTGTTCTAGCACCGAAATAGCACTATCTTGCTCGTAACTTGCTTGGATATGCTGGGGCCTTAGCAGAAGCTCACATGTATTGCCGAACTCAATCTCCGTTTGCGGTTTGGCTTCAACCATACCCAAACTGGTTTCAAATTCATGCTCCGAAATACGCTGTGCATTGAGGTAGCTACCGCCACCCAAAAAGTCTGCAACAAACTTACTTGAAGGATGGAAATACAACTCAGATGCCGAACCATACTGCTCAATCACACCATGGTTCATTACTGCCATTTTATCTGCAAATGCGAACGCTTCTTCACGGCTGTGAGTTACGAAGATAGCTGTAACACCCTGCTTCTTAAAAATCTTGCGAATCTGAGAAATCAGCTCATGACGAACCTGAGTATCGATGTTTGAGAATGGTTCATCTAACAGTAGCAAGTCTGGCTTGTACGCCAAAGAACGAGCAATAGCGACACGCTGCTGTTGACCACCTGAAAGTTGATGTGGGTAGCGGTCACCGAACTCACCTAAGTGAACCAGCTCCAGCATCTCTTGAACTTTGTCTTTCTTTTGCTGCTCAGAAAGGTCTTTCAAGCCAAAGCCGACATTCTGGTTTACCGTCAGATGCGGAAACAGGGCGTAATCTTGGAAAATCATACCAATGTTACGCTGCTCTGGTGGCAACCAATTCTCGCCATCATCAATGGTTTGACAGTTCAAACTCATCACACCGCTACTTAATGGAAGTAAGCCTGCAATCGCCTTCAGTAAGGTCGTTTTACCGCAGCCACTCGCACCAAGAAGACAAACAATTTCACCATGCTCAACTTCTAACGAGAGCGCTTCCAAAATGGTTTGCGACTCATACTTACAAGTCAGATCTTTAATTGATAATGCACAACTCATTAGTTTTTCTGCTCCAAGGAACGGTTTACGATGATCAGAGGAATTAAACCCACCAACACCAATAATACAGCAGGCATCGCCGCCAATTCTAGGTGCTCATCTGAGGCATAGTTATAAACATAAGTCGCCAATGTCTCGAAGTTGAAAGGACGCAGCAGCAATGCCGCATTCAACTCTTTCATTGATTCGATAAACACCAGTAAGCCAGCGATCAATGCGCCACGTTTAATCAAAGGTAAATGAACACGACGTAACATCTGGTTGGTATTGCAGCCCATGGTTTTAGAAGCCATATCCAATGAAGGGGATACTTTGCTCAAGCTGCTTTCAATACTGCCAATTGCCACTGCTGAGAAACGTACGACCATGGCAAAGATTAGCGCGAACATGGAGCCAGAGAAGATCAAACCAGGTCGCCCCCACTCCATCACTTTCGCAATGTCATTGACCAAGTGATCCATGAACAAAACAGGTACCATCACCCCAATCGCTAACACGGTGCCTGGAACGGCATAGCCCATCGAAGCGAGACGCATATAAGCCTGATTTTTCTTACTCGGACTAACGCGTTGATTAAAGTTAACAATCATCGCGATAATCACGCCAATAATCGCAGCAGCTACCGAAACGTAAAGGCTGTTGATGGCATATTCTCTGAATTCAGGGGTCCAGCTTTGAGCAAAATATTTGTAGGCGTAAATAATGAGCTGGCCAAGAGGGAATAAGAACGCAACGCAAACTAATCCCCAGCACCAGAATAGTGCCAGCCATTTTTTCCAACCAGAAAGGTCGTAACGAAAATCTTCGCGGCTGCTGAACTGATTCTGGAATAGCTTCTGCTTACGGCGACTGTATCGCTCTGAGCTCAACAGTAGGATCACGATAACCAGCATGATTGCCGATATTTTCGCAGCTGCCGTTAAGCTTGAGTAGCCTAGCCAAGTATCATAAACCGCAGTCGTTAAAGTATTTACCGCAAAGTAACTCACGGTACCAAAGTCACCGATGGTCTCCATAGCAACAAGCGATAAACCGACCGCCATTGATGGACGAACAAGTGGTAAGGAGATACGACGGAAGCTTTCCCAAGGCGAGCATTTTAGCAAACGAGCAGATTGTAATAAGGAGACGTTTTGCTCCATAAATGCCGCGCGGCACAGCAAATAAACATAAGGATAGAGAACGAGAGACAGAACAATAATAGCGCCGGATAAGGTTCTAATATCCGGGAACCAATACTCACCGGGTCCCCACCCAGTAAGATCTCGCAGTAGAACCTGAACAGGGCCGGCAAAGTCGAACCAATCGGTAAAGATATAGCCAACAATATAGCCTGGCATTGCTAATGGCAGGACGAGTGCCCACTGCAAAACACGCTCTCCCGGAACACGGCACATTGCCATAACCCAAGCCGACGGAATACCAAAAACTAAAGACAGGAACATGGTTCCTATGACTAAAACCACCGTATTGTAGGCATAGGTAGGCATCACTGTGGACATCAGATGAGAAAATAGCTCATCTGTTTCTCCAACAGCCGTCGTAAAAATCGCTAAGATCGGTAAAACCAGTAATACAGCAATAATGCCGCTACTGGTGTTCCATAAATAATTCTTTTCTTTCATCGCCTAACTACAACGAGGCTTAATGAAACACAAATGCATTTGCAAATACATCTCATATCCTTTTAATGGTGGGGTTATTTATACCCATATACTCTAATGACTTCAAGGTGAGATGCTAATAACTCAAGGGATCAACGGGGTGCTTTGTATCAAAAAGTGATTTTCCAATAACAAACAACCCCAAGTAGCCAAAATGGCGACTTGAGGTTGTCATTTTACTTAGGCCGAAGCCTACCGTAATAAATTATAGATCGAACTTAACTTCGTCTAATAGCTTGATTGCAGCCGCGTGGTGGTTTGCAATTTCGTCTAGAGAAATAGTATCCGCTTTGAACTCGCCCCATGAAGCAACAAGCTCAGAAGGTTTAACGTCTGCTTTCACTGGGTATTCGTAGTTCACTTCTGCGTACATGCTTTGTGCTGTGTCACCAGATAGGAATTCCATCAGCTTAACGGCATTCTCTTCATTTGGAGAGTATTTAGCCATTGCCATACCAGAGATGTTTACGTGAGTACCTGTAGTCTCTTGGTTAGGGAAGTTAATGTAAACAGAGTCAGCCCAAGCTTTTTGCTCTTTATCATTAACCATCTTACCTAGGTAGTAGCTGTTACCAAGAGCAACATCACATAGACCTTCTTTAATCGCTTTAACTTGCGCGCGGTCGTTACCTTGAGGCTTACGTGCTAGGTTTGCTTTTACGCCTTCTAGCCATTCTTTCGTTTCAGCTTCACCTTTGTGAGCAATCATCGAAGATACTAGAGAAACATTGTATGGGTGCTTACCACTACGAGTACAGATTTTGCCTTTAAATTCAGGCTTAGTTAGATCTTCGTAAGTGAACTCTTCACCTAGACGACCAACACGGTCACGTGAAGAATAAACGCTACGTGTACGAGTTGTTAGAGCGAACCACTCGTTATCTGTATCTTGGTATTGAGCTGGGATGTTCTTTTCAAGTACATCGCTCTCTACAGATTGAACTAGACCTTGTTTAGTTAATTCAGATAGACGGCTGATATCTACAGTTAAGACAACGTCAGCTGGGCTGTATTCACCCTCTTGAGCTAACTTCTCTGCTAAACCTTTTTTAGCAAACTTAACGTTTACTTTAATACCAGTCTCTTTTGTGAACTCTTTGAACATTGGCTCAACAAGGAAAGGTTGACGGTAAGAGTATACGTTTACTTCTTCCGCAGCCATTGCTGTCGGAGCAATTACACCACACGCTAGAGCTGAAAGTGTTAGCAGTTTCTTCATTGTAAAATCCTTTATATCGAAATGATAATGTCTATCAGTTGCGTTATTATATTCATCATTAACATAATTACAATGACGACCAACAAAAAATCCGTCTACTCAGACCATTCAAACTCTCACTTTTGTAACAAACCATTTCAACTTTGTGTCTTGTCGTTCCCCCTTAAACAATGAGCCTAACTTCAACGTTCGTGTTTATATATTGTGCAACCGTAAATACAACAAAGCCCCGCAACAAGAGTTGCGGGGCTTTCTTTGTCCAACCTAACCCATTCAGATTAGGCGACGACTGTTGATTATTTTACTGATACAAACTCAGGGTAAGCGCCGACACCACAATCGTGCATGTCCATACCTTCAAGTTCTTCATCTTCCGTTACTCGGATACCGATTGTTGCTTTAAGCACCGCCCATACTGCTAGGCTAGCACCGAATACCCATGCAAAGATGACTGCTGCACCCATTAGCTGAGCACCAAACGTTGCATCAGCGTTGCTTAGTGGCACAGCCATTAGACCGAAGAAACCACATACACCGTGTACAGAGATAGCACCTACTGGATCATCAATCTTAGCTTTGTCTAGAGCGATAATGCTGAATACAACCAATGCACCAGATACCGAACCAATCGCTACAGCAAATAGAGGTGATGGTGATAGAGGGTCTGCAGTGATTGCTACTAGGCCAGCTAACGCGCCGTTAAGAATCATTGTTAGGTCTGCTTTACCCCAAGTTGTTTTACATACTAGTAGTGCTGCAATTGCGCCTGCTGCTGCTGCTGCGTTGGTGTTAAGGAAGATTTGACCTACTGCTGTTGCGTTCTCAAAATCCGAAACCATCAGTTGAGAACCGCCGTTGAAACCGAACCAACCGAACCAAAGGATAAATGTACCTAGCGTTGCAAGTGGCATGTTTGAACCAGGAATCGGGTAGATTTCACCGTTCTTACCGTATTTACCTTTACGAGCACCGAGTAGTAGAACACCAGCTAACGCTGCTGCTGCACCAGCCATGTGTACGATACCTGAACCTGCGAAGTCACTGAAACCCGCTTCTGATAGGAAACCACCGCCCCAAGTCCAATAACCTTCAACAGGGTAAATGAACGCTGTTAGTACTACAGAGAAGATTAGGAATGACCAAAGCTTCATACGCTCAGCAACCGCACCAGATACTACAGACATTGCTGTTGCAACGAATACTACCTGGAAGAAGAAGTCTGATTCTAGAGAGTGATCTGCGCCTTCACCTTGTGTACCAATTAGAGTACCAAATGATGGCAACCAACCGCCTTCACCGTTGTCGACATACATGATGTTGTAACCAACCACTAAGAAAGCTGTACAAGCAATTGCGTACAAACAGATGTTCTTAGTTAAAATTTCTGTGGTGTTCTTTGAACGAACTAGGCCAGCTTCTAACATCGCGAAGCCTGCTGCCATCCACATTACCAACGCACCTGAAATGAGGAAGAAAAAAGTGTCTAGTGCGTAACGTAGTTCCGTTACTGTTGTTGTAAGTTCCATATTAAAGTCTCCAGTCCTTGTAATTCTTTAAAGTGCTTCAGCATCCATTTCACCAGTACGAATTCGTACGGCTTGGCTTAGGTCATACACAAAAATTTTGCCGTCGCCGATTTTTCCGGTGTGTGCCGCTTGGCTAATCGCTTCAACAACTCGGTCAACATTCTCAGCTTGGGTAGCAATCTCTAGCTTCACCTTTGGTAGGAAATCCACTTGGTACTCTGCACCACGATACAATTCAGTGTGTCCCTTCTGACGACCAAAGCCTTTCACTTCAGAAACAGTCATACCTTCAATACCCACATCAGAGAGCGCTTCGCGTACATCGTCTAATTTGAATGGCTTAACAATGGCATTTATTAATTTCATATTCGTTCCTTAAATTCTTACTTAATCCGTTAATTCTCTTATTACAATCCAAGTAGCGTGCCAAAAAGTTAAGTGCTTGATTTTAAATAAGATGAAGATAATAAGGTCGTAATAACGAAAAAGGCCGCACCAACATGGTGCAGCCTTTTCACTATCTTAATGCGCGATGCTCTTATTGCTCCAGTTTTGGGCAACGGAGCCTTCAAAGCTCTGAATGACTAACAAATAGGTCTTAGGACTAGTAACCTAAAAAATCCATCCAGCGTTCGATGAGCAGTTCGAAATCGTCGATTCCACAGCTTGCTTGGCTTTCACAGTTATAGAAGTCGAACTCACTGCCCTCTTCCATCTCTTGCTCATGCGCTAACACGTTTTCTTGAATCGTTACTTCGTCTTCATTAATCGCAAGGCTAATCTCTTTGCCAAGCAACGTCACTTCATTGCTCAAGTCCTGTCGAGATTGCTCAATCAACGCCATCACATGATCTAATTTTTGCTTATCTTTACCGATCTCTTCTTGAAGCCAACGGCCAACAATCTCATGGCCCATGCTGCATTTCACATAGTATTCACCCATTAGAGTGTTTCTAGTAAATTCAAACTCCATAACTCAACCTATACTGCATTAATACTCAAGCGATACTATTTCTGAGTATACCATTGTCTTGTCAGAAACGAGCGTATTGACGAATTTATCGTTACGATCCAACCTACACAGTCAATGAAGAGGAGGGCTCTATGCAGTTGAACGAAATGATTGCCAAACAAATTGTCGAACGAACCATGAAGATCATCCCACACTCGATTAATGTGATGGATAATAAAGGTCGCATTATTGGATCCAGTGATCCTACTCGCTTATACCAAAAACATGAAGGAGCGGTACTTGCCATCACCGAATCACGAGTCGTTAATATTGACGAAGCCACTGCCGAACACCTAAAAGGGGTTAAGCCTGGAGTTAATTTACCGATTCTATTTCAGGATAATGTCATTGGGGCGATTGGGGTTTCTGGGACACTGCAGCAAGTTCATCATTTTGGTGAGCTGGTGAAGATGACCGCTGAGCTTATTGTTGAACAAGCTGTACTTATGTCTCAAGTAGAATGGAATAAGAGGCATCGTGAAGAATTGGTATTGCAATTAATCCGAGGTAGCACGCTTAATGACATGCAACTGCAATCCATCGCACAGCGTCTGGATCTCGACCTTGCACAACCGCGGATTGCCGCCATCGTCAAGGTGTTACCGATAGGAGACACTGCGCCTTCATTGGAAAACTTACAGCAATTAGTACATTTACTTGAATATCCCGAGCGCGATAATTTAGTCGGTATCTTGTCTGTTTCACAAAACGAAGTGGTGGTACTCAAGCCTATAACCCTGATAGGGAACAGCTGGTCCAAGGATGCAGAAGCCAAGCGCGTGAAATTGCTACTCAAAAGAATAAAGAAAGAAGCTAAGTTTCAAATCAAGATTGCGCTTGGGGATTACTTTACCGGACTTTCTGGTTTAGCACGCTCATATGATACCGCTGAGCTCACTATGCGCAGTGTCGGTAACCGCCCCGGAGACATGTTTTTCTATCAAGACTATCGACTGCCGGCCATTATGAGTAGCCTGTTACAAGATCCATGGATTCGTGAGCAACTGGAGCAGTCTTACCTACATCTTCAACAACAGGACAGTAAAGGGATACTGATCAAAACTTTGAAGACATATTTAAAGCAGAACTGTGATTCAGCTCTCACCTGTAACGAACTACATATCCATCGCAATACGCTACGCTATCGAACAGACAAGATAAACCAAATAACATCATTAAATATCAACAATATAGACGATCTATTTCAACTCTACATTGCAATAAATCTATTCCACTGGTCGAGCTAAAAAATGTGCAACTGCACAATTTAAAAGGACCGATTTGAGCACTTATTTGTAGAGAATGACAAAGACTTACCAACCCTATATCTTTATATTTGCCGAAAATGACACATCGTTATCTGGGAAATAGAACATGATTGAAGTTTCAACTCTTGGCGCACTTTCAGCATTGATTGTTGCTATCGCGCTCATTCTTAAAAAAGTGCCACCCACCTACGGCATGATCATCGGTGCTTTGGTTGGCGGCGTGGTTGGCGGCGTTTCTCTCACCGAAACCGTTGAGTTAATGATAGGTGGTGCCCAAGGGATCGTCACTTCAGTGATGCGAATTCTCGCCGCTGGTGTGTTGGCCGGCGTACTAATTGAATCAGGGGCGGCTACCTCGATTGCAGAATCCATCATCAAAAAAGTAGGCGAAACTCGCGCCTTACTTGCTCTTGCCATTGCGACCATGATTTTAACCGCTGTTGGCGTTTTCGTTGATGTGGCCGTTATCACGGTTTCTCCTATTGCACTGGCTATTGCTCGCCGCGCAGACCTTTCTAAAACCGCGATCCTTTTGGCGATGGTGGGCGGCGGTAAAGCAGGTAATGTCATGTCGCCTAACCCAAATGCCATTGCGGCGGCTGATGCGTTCAATGTTCCGTTAACCTCTGTGATGGCTGCAGGCGTGATTCCGGGTCTATTTGGGCTGCTTTTCGCCTACTTCTTGGCAAAGCGCCTCGTCAATAAAGGTTCAAAAGTAGCGGAAAGTGAAGTGGTCAAAGCGGATCAAAGTTCACTGCCAAGCTTTTCTTCTTCAATCGTTGCACCGTTAGTGGCTATTGCCCTACTCGCGCTGCGACCACTCGCTGATATCAATGTTGATCCTCTAATTGCATTACCCTTGGGTGGATTGCTGGGTGCACTGGCTATGGGTCGCTTCAAACAAGCCAATAGCTTTGCGGTTTCAGGCTTGTCACGTATGGCACCGGTTGCTGTAATGCTACTGGGCACAGGAACCATTGCAGGCATCATTGCTAACTCAGGACTAAAAGCTGATCTGATTGAAGTGCTGACGATGTCTGGGCTGCCTTCTTACTTACTTGCTCCGTTTTCTGGCGCACTGATGGCACTATCAACCGCATCGACAACTGCCGGAACAGTAGTGGCATCGAATGTATTTGCCAGCACCATTCTTGAGCTAGGTGTTCCAGCTCTCGCAGGCGCAGCAATGATCCACTCTGGTGCGACAGTACTTGACCATATGCCACATGGTAGCTTCTTCCATGCCACGGGTGGTGCGGTACATATGAGTATTCATGAACGTCTAAAACTCATCCCTTATGAGTCAGCGGTCGGTCTTGTTATCGCCTTCGTCTCAGTAATGATCTTCGGTGTATTTGGTCTGTTTGTTTAAGTTTAAAGGTATCAAAATGAAAATTGTAATTGCTCCTGACTCATATAAAGAAAGCCTATCAGCAATGGGCGTTGCTCAAGCGATTGAAGATGGCTTTAAACAGCTAATACCAAACGCCGAATACGTAAAATTACCAATGGCTGATGGTGGTGAAGGCACAGTACAATCTCTGGTGGATGCGACCAATGGCTCTATCATCCAACATCCAGTGATTGGTCCATTAGGTGAAATTGTCGAAGGCTTCTACGGTATGTTCGGTGACGGTAAAACTGCCATTATTGAAATGGCGGCCGCTTCCGGCCTAGATTTAGTCTCTCCAGAACAACGTAATCCACTAAAAACCACTACCTATGGTACGGGTGAGTTAATCAAAGCCGTATTAGATAAAGGTGTTGAGCATATTATTATTGGCATTGGTGGTAGTGCGACCAATGATGGTGGCTTAGGAATGGCTCAAGCGCTAGGCATTCGTATGCTAGATGCAGAGGGTCACGAGCTGGTGTTTGGTGGTGGTGAACTGTCAAAACTGACAACCATTGATCTCACCAACCTCGACCCACGCCTACAAAACGTACGCTTAGAGGTCGCTTGTGATGTCGATAATCCATTATGCGGACCAAAAGGGGCATCACAGGTATTCGGTCCGCAAAAAGGCGCAACACCAGAAATGGTTGAGCTGTTAGATGCTAACCTTGCTCATTATGCCAGTATCATGAAAAACCAGTTAGGCGTCGATGTCATTGATCTCCCTGGTGCTGGCGCGGCAGGCGGTCTAGGCGCGGCACTTGTTGGCCTGTTAAATGCGGAGCTTCGCCCTGGTATTAACATCGTAATGGACGCCGTCAATTTAGATGAAATAGTCTCAGATGCTGATCTTGTGATTACAGGAGAGGGGCGCATTGATAGCCAAACCATTCATGGCAAAACACCGATTGGTGTCGCTCGCACAGCCAAAAAACATAAACTGCCTGTCATCGGTATTGCCGGCTGTCTAGCCAGTGATTGTGGTGTGGTTCATGAGCATGGTATCGACGCGGTATTTGCGGTAGTGAACCGTTCAGTAGACTTGCCGACAGCTTTGGCTGAAGCGGCTGAAAATATTGAACTTACTGCTCGCAATGTTGCAGCAATGTATACGATTAAGCACTAATCGAGCTCTCTGTAAGCTAAAAGCAATTTTCGCTGTATGCTAAAAGCAATTAAGGCCGCTATTCACAGCGGCCTTAATTATATTTACAACAAAATCAGACGTTACGCAGGCTCTTGGAAGATAACCGTGTCTGCTTTTTCCGTGTACTGACCCATTTTATGGAAGTTCAGGTAACGGTATGTATCAGCAGCCGTTGCATTAATCTTCTCAGCGTACTCTAAGTACTCTTCTTTCGTTGGGATGCGACCTAGAATCGCGCCAACAGCAGAAAGCTCAGCAGAAGCCAGATAAACGTTCGCGCCATTACCTAAGCGGTTCGGGAAGTTACGCGTTGACGTCGACATAACCGTCGAAGCATCAGCAACACGAGCTTGGTTACCCATACATAGTGAACAGCCAGGAGTTTCGATACGTACCCCAGCACGACCGAAGATGCCGTAGTAGCCTTCTTCTGTCAGTTGGTCTTTATCCATCTTCGTTGGCGGAGCCACCCATAGGCGAGTATTTAGCGAGCCGTTAAACTCTTCTAGCATCTTACCAGCGGCACGGAAGTGGCCGATGTTGGTCATACAAGAACCGATGAACACTTCTTGAATCTCAGTACCTTGAACGTCCGAAAGAAGACGAGCATCATCTGGATCGTTTGGTGCACATAGGATTGGTTGATCGATGTCAGCAAGATCAATCTCGATAACGTGCGCGTATTCCGCATCTGAATCAGCAGATAGCAACTCAGGGTTCTCTAGCCACTCTTCCATTGCTGTAATACGACGCTCAATCGTACGAACATCACCGTAACCTTCAGCGATCATCCACTTCAGCATCACGATGTTCGAGTTCAAGTACTCAGAGATAGACTCTTCAGAAAGCTTAACGGTACAACCTGCAGCAGAACGCTCAGCAGATGCATCAGAAAGCTCAAATGCTTGCTCAACAGATAAGTGCTCAACACCTTCAATTTCTAGTACACGACCAGAGAATTCGTTGATCTTACCGGCTTTCTCTACCGTTAGTAGGCCTTGCTTGATGCCGTAAAGAGGAATGGCATGTACTAGGTCACGTAGCGTGATACCCGGTTGCATTTCACCTTTAAAGCGAACCAAGATAGATTCAGGCATATCAAGAGGCATAACGCCTGTTGCTGCAGCAAATGCTACCAAGCCAGAACCCGCAGGGAATGAAATACCTAGAGGGAAACGAGTATGCGAGTCACCACCTGTACCTACAGTATCAGGAAGAAGCATACGGTTTAGCCATGAGTGGATAACGCCATCACCCGGACGAAGTGAAACACCCGCACGATTCATGATGAAATCAGGTAGCGTATGGTGAGTGTTTACATCGACTGGTTTAGGGTATGCCGATGTGTGACAGAAAGACTGCATTACAAGGTCTGCAGAGAAACCAAGACACGCCAGATCTTTAAGCTCATCACGAGTCATAGGACCGGTCGTATCTTGAGAACCGACTGTCGTCATTTTAGGTTCACAGTACTGACCAGCACGAACACCTTCAACGCCACATGCTTTACCAACCATCTTCTGAGCTAGCGTGTAGCCTTTATCAGATGCAGATGGATCGATTGGTTTAGCAAACAGATCCGTTTCAGCTAGACCTAGAGCGTCACGAGCACGACCCGTTAGACCACGACCGATGATCAGTGGAATACGGCCACCAGCACGCACTTCATCAAGAAGTACTTTGCTTAGCTCAAAGTTTGAGATCACAGAACCGTTCTTGTGAACAACACCTTCGTACGGGTAGATATCAATGATATCGCCCATGTTCATGTCTTGTACGTTCAGTTCAATGGGTAGTGCGCCTGAATCTTCCATTGTGTTGTAGAAGATTGGTGCAATTTTACCACCAAGACAAACACCGCCAGTACGCTTGTTTGGTACGAATGGGATATCTTCACCCATGAACCAAAGTACTGAGTTTGTTGCCGATTTACGTGAAGAACCTGTACCAACAACATCACCAACGTAAGCCAGTGGAATGCCATCTTTTTGCATTTCTTCAATTTGTTTGATTGGACCAACGCTACCCTGTTCATCAGGAGTAATGCCATCACGTTCCATCTTCAGCATCGCTTTCGCGTGTACTGGGATGTCAGGACGTGACCATGCATCAGGCGCTGGAGATAGGTCATCGGTGTTCGTTTCACCAGTGACTTTAAATACTTTTACTGTGATTTTTTCTGCTACTTTATCTTTCGCTGTAAACCATTCAGCATCAGCCCAAGATTGAAGTACTTGTTGTGCAGCAGCATTGCCAGCTTTCGCTTTCTCTTCTACGTCATAGAACGCATCGAACATCAGTAGAGTATGAGATAGCGCTTTAACAGCGATTGGAGCAAGCTCAGCATCGTCTAGTAGAGATACTAGAGATTCGATGTTGTAACCGCCTTGCATGGTACCAAGCAGTTCTGCAGCTTTTGCTTTGCTTACTAGTGGCGAAGCTACTTCACCTTTAGTGATAGCCGTAAGGAAGCCAGCTTTTACGTAAGCAGCTTCATCTACACCCGGTGGAATGCGATTTTCTAGTAGGTCAAGAATGATTTCTTCTTCACCTTGAGGTGGATTCTTCAGAAGTTCAACTAGGCCAGCTACCTGCTCAGCATCTAGTGGTTTTGGAACAACTCCTTCGGCAGCACGTTCTTCGACGTGTTTACGGTAGGCTTCAAGCACGACTTTTTTCCTCTCATTGCGGTTCACTTCTTCCCTTCATAATTGTTAGTAAAATAAAGAAGTGAACATCCTTGGAAACTTGGCTCTCCATTGCCATTTTTGTCATTCAATTTGTATTGATGAGCGGCGTCATAGAGGCCAAACTGTGGGCGGTAGAATAGCAAATTTAACGTTAAATTAAAATCTTATCATTTTGACCAACATAGCAAGTTAAGACGAAAGTCCCACTATTTTTGCCTAATTACGCACTTAAATGGCTACTCTACGCATGATTATTTGTAGGAAGTACCGACAATCAAATAGACCGAATCATAGTTATCTTCAGTTCGGCCATAAGCCAAAATGATCGGTCCTATTGGCGAATCAACACCAGCAAAAACAGAACCTGCGGTGTACATTGGTGCTTCATCAATGGTTAAATCATTGTTCGACCAAACACCACCATGTTCTATGGATGCACCTACGTAGAACGGTGATTTAAAGAGGCCGAAGTCATTTTCAAACCACTTATAACGATAGATAAGGCTGGTGTAGGCCAAGTTCTGACCTATCATACTATTCCTTGGAATACCTGACAGGTTTAAGAAGCCACCAAGCTCTTTGGGGTCGATTGGAAAAACAGAGTTTTTACTTTCTACAATTCCGTAATCAAGCTTTGCGACTAAAGTATGCTTCTCAATACTCTTTGCTGCCATGAAATTAGCCGAAAACTCATAAACAGTATCGCTTTCAGACCCTAGATCCGGGGTATCTCCAGACGTGTTGTCCTCAAAGTCATCATGGGAAACAAGATATTCTAAATCGACAAAGTAACCTTTCGTTGGCAAACTAAAATTATCTAAAGTATCGAGTCGATAACTAATAAACCCGCCTATACGTGTATACGCTCCGTTACCAAAAGATGGTAGCGAAGAAACCTCCAAACCCCCATCAGTATAACGAGCACCAAATTTCAGTTCTTGCCACAACGTCGGTTGATAGCCTAATGCCAATTCACCGACATATTCACTATAAATCAGTGGGACATAGTCTGTAGTCGCTTCTAATGTCGGTTCTCCAACCTCCCCCTCAACCACGGACAAATTTCTGTTTTCCTTACTGTAAACAATCGATGCAGAAGTGAACAGTTTTTGACTCGAAAAGAAGGGCGAGTAAAGTTCCGCTTCAATTCGTTTGTCAGTACCCATCTCGACGTTAGTTCTTAGCTCTGCACCATGCTTATTAATATCGGTAAAGTTGGCTGAGACACCGATCGAGTACTGACTGGTAGTAGAGAAATCATCTTCAAGAAAGAATCGAAAGTTGAGGTAGTTTGGGCCCCAAGACTTTTCGTTCACATCGACTTGAAGTTGATCTTCACCGTCAACGTTGTCAAATTCATAAGTGACCAACTCAAATCTATCCAGTGCATAGAGATCTTTCACTTTAGATTCGATTTCACTGGTTTTCAAAACCTCACCAGAATCGAGATTTAAGCGGTTTTCGATCAACTTATCTGAATAGTGGGTGTTGTTGTTGATGACAACCCTATCGACGACAGTCTTATCGCCATGTTTCAGCTGTCTGCGTGCTTTTTGTTTGTCCTCGATATAATGCTGATAATCGGCATTTGAGAGCGATAGCTTAGAAAGTTCATCAGTATGCTGCTTAGCGGCTTCATAGCCCGCGAGGAAAGCCGATGGCATTTTATCAAAGTCAGTCGTCTCCATTTGCCCAACATCAGGGCGCAGGAAAACATCATCATCAGTCAGTGTTTCAGCTTGCTCTTGAGTGCTGCGTTGGACCAAATAATTCGAGAGTTGGTCAGCTGCCGCTAGAAAATTCGTGAAGTCTTCTTTGCCTTTGTAATTGGTACTGATATCCACCGCAATGACGATGTCCGCGCCCATCGCTCTAGCAACGTCGACTGGCATATTATTGGTGACACCACCATCAACCAGCATTCGGCCATCTAATTCATAAGGGGGAAGCGCTCCGGGAACTGACATACTGGCCATCATCGCATCAACAAGGTGACCATGGTCGATGACCACTTCTTCAAGCTCAATAATGTCGGTTGCGACTGAACGGTAGGGAATAGCAAGATGGTCAAAAGAGTCGAGTGGAGATAGGTTACCTGTGGTCTCACGCAGAATACGCAACATATTCTGACCTTGAACCACGCCTTTCCTAGCTTTGATTTCGCCCCAACCTAAACCGAGATCGGTGTTCAGTTGGTAACGGTCTTCATATTCTTTGTCACGTACTCGGCGATCACTACGGTTAACACGATCACGGTAGCCGCGATTCCAATCAACCGTATAAATAAAACTTTCAATCTCATCAGCACTCATCCCTGTCGCATAAAGCCCACCAACGTAAGAACCCATGCTAGTACCAGTAATGTAATCAACCGGAATTTGCATCTCTTCTAGCGCTTTAAGTACACCAATGTGAGCCGCTCCTTTGGCTCCTCCACCAGCAAGCACAACAGCAACGGTTGGTCTTTTATGAGCTTGTCCAGCTTGCTGAGATTGTTCCACCGGTGTCACAGTCGATGCAAACAGCTGAAAACTGATCACAGTACCGACAATGCCTAAGCTGCTCACTATCCAACGAGAAATCATTATTTAAACTATCCTTGTCATTCTTTTCTTTTACGACTTTACCACTGAAAAAGCTTTTTTAGCCACTGTTTTGGTTGACTTTCACAACCCTTTTTAATGTTTCCATTCTCATCCCAAACCGGCAGTTTAACCGTACCGTCACAGTCAAACTCTAAAGCCCCTTGAGAAGTTCGAGTAAAACTTGCCGTCGTAATGCCATTCGGCCAAGGCAACAGTAACTGCTCTGGAGTTCGATGTTTCAGATAATCGGCATAGACACGTAGCGCACCACTAGAGCCCGTGAGTTTAGTCGGCTTATTATCATCGCGCCCTAGCCAGATGGTAGTGACTTCGCGACCATCTACGCCCACGAACCAACTGTCTCGGCTGTCATTACTAGTGCCAGTTTTACCAGCTAACCCTGCCCATGCAAACTGACCTTGTAGGAAACGGCCCGTGCCTTCCGACACGCCACGTTTCATTGCATAGGTTGTAAGCCAAGCGGCTTGCTGGTCAACGCTTTGTGATACACGAGGGATCGACTGATACAGAACCTCGCCATCGTTATCAACAACTGAGCGAAGCGCAGACAAAGGTGCTATACGCCCAGAATTGGTAATGGTTTGATACATCTGCGCAACTTGGAACGGAGTCAGTGAGAACGAACCCAAAAACATCGACGGCACTGGGCGAATCTCATTTTTATCGACCCCCAGTTTTCCAATCGTATCCGAGACACTATCAATGCCTAATTGCATGCCTAAACGAACAGTAGGTACGTTGTAAGACTTAGAAAGCGCCACATACAAAGGCACATCGCCACGGAACTTACGATCGAAGTTTCTCGGGCTCCACACGCTACCTTTACTGCCTTTCAAGCTCAGTGGCGTGTCTTTCAATGTTGTCGCCAACGTGTACTTCTGAGGCTGCTCTAGTGCGGTTAAGTAAATTGCAGGCTTGACCAAAGAACCAATTGGGCGACTCGCGTTCAAGGCACGGTTAAAGCCATCGTAGCCAGTACGCTTACCACCGACCATCGCCCGGATTTCACCGGTATTTCTATCCACGGCAATAGCTGCTGCTTCCAGCTTATTACCTGCGGTTTTCGATAAATCAGGCACCTTACGAGCAATCGACTTCTCTAACTTGTCTTGAGATACCGGATCCAGAGAGGTAAAGACTCGAATCCCTTTTTTCGCCTCAAATCGATCGCCGACATACTTCTTAAGCTCAATGTTTACTTGTTGGAAATAAGCGGGCTGACGGCTAGCAATGCGTGGGTTGTCTTGAATATCCAAATCACGACTCGCCGCCTCTTCGTACTGTTTCGGCGTCAATATGTCTTGTTGCATCAGCAAACGTAGAACCAAATCACGTCGAGTCTTCGCTCGCTCAGGGTAACGAACCGGGTTGTAATACGAAGGTCCTTTGACCATGCCGACCAGCAGTGCTAGTTGATCGATTCGGAGTTCTTGAATCGGTTGCCCGAAGTACAAGCGAGATGCTAATCCAAAGCCATGAATCGCTTGCCCACCATTTTGCCCAAGATAAACCTCGTTTAAGTAGGCTTCTAAGATGCGATCTTTGCTGTAACGATGATCCAAGATAAGTGCAATATAGGCTTCGCGAACCTTGCGCCACAATGTGCGCTCGCTAGATAAGAACAGGTTTTTTGCCAATTGTTGCGTCAACGTACTGCCACCTTGTACGGTTCGCCCTGCTTTTACATTGACCACCATTGCACGAGCGATTGCCAGTGGCGATACCCCATCGTGCTGATAGAAATTTCGGTCTTCGGTTGCCAGCAATGCATCAACCATCACCTCAGGGAACTGATTACGTTTTAAGAACAGACGCTGCTCATCGCTGCTTTTTTCAAGCATGCCAAGCATTTTCGGTTCAACACGCAGATACCCCATGTCGCCTTTCTTCTCTAGCGACTGAATACGAGTTAACTCGTTACCGTTGAAATGCAGCATCACATGACGATCCGCTTCCGGTCCATCGACAAACTCGAACGGGCGACGAATCATTTCAATCTTGGTTGAGGAAGAAGAGTATTCGCCAGGGTGACGAGGGGCGTTCACCTTACGATAATTGAGTACATCCAGCTCATTCTTAACCTGCACCAAACTCACCTGAGTTCCCGGAGAGAGGTCCAGTACTCGCGCATAAACCACGGTTGGCAAATCAAACAACTGACCTTCAAAACGCTGCTTGACCACTGAATCAAGATAAATACCGACGAACAACAGCAATGCAGCAAGTGCCAAGCCAGCTTTCCAAGAAATGCCCCATAGGATCTTCAACCAACCTCTTTTGCCAGATTTCTTAGCCTTAGGTTTGGTCTTTTTCGCAGCCGCTCTTGGTTTTCTTGGCTTGGCTTTGGTCGCTGGTGACTTCTTTGCTGGCGCTTTTTTAGGTGGTGCCTTTTTTGGCGTTAACATTTTGGTCATCATCGATTCAACTGTCGTTTGGTTTTAGTGGTTGCTACATGGTTAGCAGGGTCATCCGGCCAAGGATGTTTTGGGTAACGGCCCTTCATCTCTTTTTGTACTTCTTTGTACGCGCCAGCCCAAAAGCCAGCTAAATCTTGAGTAATTTGTAGTGGTCGCTGTGCTGGAGAAAGGAGCTCAAGCACTACTTTTTTACGCCCTTGCGCGATCAATGGCGAGTCTTGTTCGCCAAAGACTTCCTGCATTCGCACTGAGATCACTGGTTCAGATTGATATTGATAACGAATGGCCTTCTTGCTGCCTGTTGGCATCAGATAGTGCGTTGGCAACCATTGGTCGATTTCTTGATTCAAAGGCCAACCAAGATAAGCCGACAATGCTTGCTCAATCGAAACACTAGACAGTCCTTTTGCCGACTTAATGCCATTCAGATAGGGAGATAGCCACTCATCAAGGTGTTCAATCAAACTCGCATCGTCCATCGCTGGCCAATCATGCTCAGGCATCCAAAGTGCTGCACAGCGCACACGCTCAACCAACTGCTTAGCCGAAGCTGTCCAATTTAAGCGATCCAGCCCGCATCGAGCGACATAATTGAGCAGCGCTTGGCTCGCCTGATTCGCATCGGGATCAGGTAAAGCTTTGGTGCTGATAATCAACTTGCCCAGAGATACACGCTGCTCAGCAACTAAACGGCCACGTTTCTCATCCCAATCGGCGTAATCGGAACGCACAAACAGTTTTGGAAATTCAGCTTCTAACTGTGCGATATCAACCGCGGTGGCTAAGAAAATCTGACTGGCTCGCCCTGTGCTGCGCATCAAATCAATCACTACGATATAGTTATTGTTCGCCAGTGGATCATCATCACGAACCTCAGCACCGTGGCCATTCGCCAAAAGGAAAGCACTGCTGGTCGCGCTTCTCACTTGTGCAATCCGGTCTGGGAAGGCAAAACAAAGCACTAATGGTAGCAATGATTCGTCAGCTTGTGACAAATCTAAGTGATGATTGAGTTTGCTCGCGAGACTTTTCGCTCGCTGCATCACAACGCTATTTTTGGAATGTTTTCTTTGCTTAAGTCGATGCAAAGAGTGTTGAATATCCGTCACATTGCGCTCCGGCTCTTCCAGCAAAGCAGCAGCAACAATCGCGACATTCAACAGAGCAGGACTACCTTGCTGCGCTTTAACCAACATGCTGGCAATACGAGGCTCTAGACCTAAACGTTGGACCTGTTTTCCTAATGCCGTAAATTGACCATTATCGTCTAACAATTCAAGAGTCTGTAAGAGTTGCTTGGCTTGCCCGATAGAAGCTTTGGGTGGAACGTCTAACCATTGCAGTTCATCAGCACTCGCAGCGCCCCATTGCGTCAATTCAGACACCAGCGAAGACAAATCAGAATGAAGAATTTCAGGTTCTGGTATAGCTGGTTGCTGCATCAGCTGCGTTTCGCTGTACAAACGAACGCACAAGCCCTCTTCAATTCGTCCCGCACGGCCCGCTCGTTGTTCAGCTGAAGATTGCGAGATTTTCACTTGCTCAAGCTTAGTAATACCGGTTTTCAGATCGAACTTCGCCACACGTTCAAGCCCGGAATCAACCACCAATCGAATACCTTCAATCGTCAAAGAAGTCTCAGCAATATTGGTCGCTAACACCACCTTTCGACGCCCTTTCTCTGATGGCGCGATCGCTTTCTGCTGTTGAGAAAAGCTGAGTTGCCCATACAGAGGACACACATCGATATCATTGGCGAATTGTTCTAGTTGAGATTCCACCTGCTTAATCGCAGAAACGCCCGGCAAAAAGGCCAGAAGTGAGCCTAACTCTTTCTCCATCAGCGAACGAATCACGTTAGCCATTTTAGGGGCTAGATATTCATTTGCACTAAGAGGCTGATAACGGAAATCGACCGGAAAGGTGCGACCTTGTGATTCAACGTATTTGGCATCCGGTAGCAAAGTTTGTAGCGCTTGTTGATCTAAAGTTGCCGACATCACTACCACTTTCAGATCGTCACGCAACGCCTCTTGGATCTCTAAGCTAAACGCCAATGCGGTATCGGCGTGAATACTGCGCTCGTGAAATTCATCAAAGATCACCATATCAACCCCAGTTAATTCAGGGTCGGTTTGGATCATTCTTGTCATGACCCCTTCAGTAACAATCTCTAAGCGAGTCGCACTGCTGCTTTTAGATTCACCACGAACTCTAAAGCC
The DNA here is from genome assembly GCF_041467535.1 of Vibrio sp. 10N.247.311.47. NCBI lineage: Bacteria > Pseudomonadati > Pseudomonadota > Gammaproteobacteria > Vibrionales > Vibrionaceae > Vibrio > Vibrio sp. 10N.247.311.47. The sequence continues at coordinate 45,828 of NZ_JBFSUR010000010.1, read as the reverse complement.
AATGCTCTCTCCCACCTTTTCTCCCAATTGGCTCGCTAAGTAAGTAGCAATATTCCTTGCAGCCAAACGCCTCGGTTCAAGCATGATGATTTTGCCTTGAACGGCGTTGGTCTTAACTAACTGTAAAGGGAAGAATGTTGACTTACCCGCACCGGGAGCGGCCTTTAGAATAAGTTGAGTGTGTGTTTCTACGCCAGCGAGCAGATCTGGCATCACAGCTTCTATGGGCAGTTGTGGCAATGGGAGAACCTTGTGGTGTAATGTTGGCAACATTGTACATAAAAACCTACCTGTCTAAATAAGTAATATGCACTTCAATCCTCCATTAGAGCCAGCGACTCTTATTAAACGCTATAAACGCTTTCTCACTGACATCCAACTTCCAGACGGTAGCGAGCGCACTATCCACTGCGCTAACACTGGAGCGATGACAGGATGTGCGACTCCTGGCAATACGGTGTGGTACTCAACCTCCGATAATGCAAAGAGAAAGTACCCAAACAGCTGGGAGATTTCAGAAACAGACAAAGGTCATCGTATTTGTGTAAATACTGCGCGGGCAAACCAGCTAGCAGTGGAAGCAATTGAAAATGGGACTATAGTTGAACTCTTAGGTTATAACGCGTTACGAACCGAAGTGAAATATGGCAGTGAGAATAGTCGCATTGATATTCTGCTTGAAGATAACGAAAAGCCGCCTTGCTATATCGAAGTGAAAAGCGTCACTTTGCTCGACGAGCAAGAAACGTCAACTAAAGGGCAAGGTTTTTTCCCTGATGCGGTCACAACCAGAGGCCAAAAACATCTGCGTGAACTCACAGAAATGGTCGAATCTGGAAATAGAGCCGTACTTTTATTCACTGTTTTACATTCAGGTATTGAAAAAGTGTCTGCGGCACACCATATAGACGCCAAATATTCGTTATTACTAAAACAAGCACAAGACGCTGGAGTTGAAGTGCTTTGCTATAAAGCAGAGCTCAGCAGTACTCAAATACAACTAAAACAAGCTGTTGAATTTATCAATAGCTAAGCAAAGATGCTGAACTAATCACATTGATAGCAAGTTTGAATAAGAGTATTTGCCACCATTCGTTCTTTCTGCTATAGATACCCGCCTTAAAATTAGCTGCTTTGCAGTTGACTAGGTGTAAATAGGAGATGCTGTATGCCAGAATCTAAGAAAAAAGCGCTAGGCATCCTAGCCATCGCAGGTGTTGAACCGTACCAAGAGAAGCCAGGTGAAGAGTACATGTCACTTGAGCAAACGGAACATTTTACAAAAATTTTAGCAGCTTGGCGCAACCAGCTCAGGGAAGAAGTTGATCGTACTGTGCACCACATGCAGGACGAAGCAGCGAATTTCCCAGACCCAGTTGACCGTGCTTCTCAAGAAGAAGAATTCAGCTTAGAGTTACGTAACCGTGACCGTGAACGTCGTCTTATCAAAAAAATTGAGAAGACATTAGACAAGATCGAAGAAGACGATTTCGGCTTCTGTGATTCTTGCGGTATCGAGATTGGCATTCGTCGCCTTGAAGCTCGTCCAACTGCTGATCTTTGTATTGACTGTAAAACACTTGCAGAGATCAAAGAAAAACAGATGCAAGGTTAATTCTTGCAGATGTAAAGAAAGGGAGCCTTGGCTCCCTTTTTTGTTTGTTATCCAAGCGAAGTATTTCACACGCTTGATAGTAAATAGCAGCTTTAAGCCTTAGTTCTATACATCAAACCTTGTTCTATAGATTGAAGCTTAGTTCTAGGCATTAAAGCTCTTGTCAAACGTCTTAAGAATCGGCTACTGCGGTACCATTTAGATTAGGTTGTTCACTCATGAATTATATTGGGCGCTTTGCACCATCACCGTCAGGTCCTCTTCATTTTGGCTCACTTGTTGCTGCTCTTGGTAGCTACTTTCAAGCGAAATCTAACCAAGGAAAATGGTTAGTTCGTATGGAAGACCTCGACCCACCAAGAGAAATGGCCGGCGCTGCAGACCTCATTCTTAAGACGCTTGAGGCTTACCATCTATTTTGGGATGGTGAAGTCGTCTATCAAAGCCAACGTCATGACTTGTATCAAGCTCAAATCGATCAATGGGTTGCTGACAATCAAGCCTACTACTGCCAATGCACCCGCAAGCAGATAAAGGCTTTGGGCGGCTTTTACAATGGTCACTGTCGAGATGTAGGCCTAATCGATTCAGGTGAACAGGCGGTGCGCTTGTGCATGGACTTTCCAGTAGAGTCCTTTGATGATGTTCGCCACGGCACCATTCAAATCCCTAAAGCACTAGCTGTAGAAGATTTTATTATTAAACGCAGAGATGGATTGTTTGCCTATAACTTGGCCGTTGTCCTTGATGACATCGAACAAGGAGTAACAGAAGTCGTAAGAGGCGCAGATCTGATAGAACCCACCGGTCGACAAATCAGTTTGTATAAGACGCTCAAGCAAAAAACAGTGAGCTACTTGCACTTACCATTGGCAACCGATGGCTTGGGGAATAAACTGTCAAAACAGAACCATGCCACCGCGATAGATCTCGACAACCCAAAACCAACGTTACTCAACGCGATGCGATTCTTAGGTTTTGATATCCCGACGGCTCTTTGTGAGGCTTCAATGGATGAGATTTTATTGTGGGGCTGCCAGCAATGGAACGTCAGTCAGTTACCTGATAGTTTACAAAAAGAGCACTGTAATTAGCTCGAAACTCACGGCAAATAGCAAAAACGACACATAAAAATGCCATAACCAACCACTGTGGTTAAGCAGACGATGTTCTCAAATGGCTCGCGCTAAGCTATTATTAGCCGCAATTAAACTCTGCACTACCACTTTGGACTAAGAGAAAAACAAAGTTGGCGATACCTACTTTGTTCTAAACTAATGAATACAAACGACAATACCCCAAGCGAACAACGCGGATTCCACGAATTAGCTCTGAATATTTATACTCGTCAAGAGCACAATATTTCACGCAAGCAGATCAGCGACAACGCACTAAAAGTGCTATATCGCCTGAATGGTGCGGGTTTTGACGCATTTCTAGTCGGTGGTGGTGTGCGCGATATCTTATTAGGCTCTCAGCCAAAAGATTTTGATATTGCGACCAACGCAACGCCAGAGCAAATCAAACACCTCTTCAGAAACTGTCGTCTTATCGGTCGCCGTTTCCGCTTGGCACATATCATGTTTGGTCGCGACATCATTGAAGTGGCAACTTTCCGTGGTCACCACCAAGAACCATCGAAGAACGTTTCTGCACAATCGAAAGAAGGCATGCTACTTCGCGATAACGTGTACGGCAGTGTTGATGAAGATGCAGAGCGTCGTGATTTCACAATCAACGCGATGTACTACAACATTGCAGACTACAGCATCCACGATTACGCGGGTGGTGTAGAAGATTTAGAAGATAAACTGATCCGCCTGATTGGCGATCCAGAAACGCGTTACCGCGAAGACCCAGTACGTATGCTACGTGCAATGCGCTTCGCCGCTAAACTGGATTTCGACATCGAAGAAGACACGGCTGACCCGATTGAAGAGTTAGCTCACCTTCTAAGAGATATCCCAGCAGCGCGCCTTTACGAAGAGTCTCTGAAATTACTGCAATCAGGTCACGGTTTAGAAACCTACCACCTGATGCGCGAGTACAATCTATTCCAACAGATGTTCCCAGCGGTAGCTGAGCACTTCACCGAAGATTATGACTCTCACACAGAGCAGATGCTTGATTTGGTTCTCGATTCAACCGACCTTCGCATCGAAGATGGTAAGCGAGTAAACCCAGCATTCATGTTCGCAGCGATGCTTTGGTACCCAATGAACAAGCTGGCAGACAAACTTGTCGCTGAACAGGGTATGGCACACTACGATGCGATCATGGAAGCGAGTAACATCATTCTAGATCAGCAAGTAAAGTCTATCGCGATTCCTCGTCGTCACACAGCAACCATTCGCGAAGTTTGGCAACTGCAACTTCGACTGCCTCGTCGCAACGGTAAACGCGCTGTTCGTCTAATGGAATTAAACAAATTCCGTGCAGGCTACGATTTCCTAGAAATGCGTGGTGAGATTGAAGGTGGCGAAACCAAAGAGTTAACAAAATGGTGGGAGCGTTATCAGACTGCAGGTCGTAACATGCGTCAAGCAATGGCTAACGACGTTGCAGCACCATCAAAGTCAGGCCATCGTCGCCGTAAGACTTACCGAAACAAAAAGAGTAAGCAATCAGAATGATAACTGCTTACATTGCGGTCGGCAGCAACCTTGCCGACCCAGTTAGCCAAGCAAATTTGGCTATCGAAACGCTAAAAAGCCTACCGCGATCAACGTTTATTGCGACCTCTCAGCTATATAGTAGCACTCCAATGGGACCGCAAAATCAACCAGACTACATCAACGCGGTAGTCGCTATCCAAACCGAATTAACGCCAATTGAACTGCTTGATTGCACTCAAAAGATCGAACTAGAGCAAGGGCGCGTCCGTAAAGACGAACGTTGGGGACCAAGAACCTTGGATCTCGACATTGTGCTATACGGCAATGAGGTGATCGATTCAGAGCGCTTAATCGTTCCTCATTATGGAATGAAAGAACGAGAGTTTGTACTCTACCCGCTTGCTGAAATCGCACCAAGTTTACAACTCCCTGATGGGACTGAGCTGACAGAACTACTGAAAATAGTAGATAAGAACGGGCTCAATGTTTGGCAACAATAGCCAAGCGCATTAAGGAAAACCAATGAAAAAAGTAACCATTAACGACCTGATCAAATGCAAACGTGAAGGCCGTAAATTTGCGACTTCGACAGCTTATGATGCGAGCTTTGCTCAATTATTCGAAAGCCAAGAAATGCCAGTTCTGCTTGTCGGTGATTCACTGGGTATGGTTTTACAAGGCCATAACGATACATTACCAGTAACCGTTGAAGACATTGCTTACCATACTCGCTCAGTGCGTGCTGGTAGCCCAAATTGTCTTCTTATGGCTGACATGCCTTTCATGAGCTACGCGACGCCAGAACAAGCTTGTGAGAGCGCAGCGACTTTGATGCGTGCTGGTGCGAACATGGTAAAAATCGAAGGCGGAAGCTGGTTGGTTGATACTGTGAAGATGCTAACAGAACGTGCAGTACCAGTATGTGCACACTTAGGCTTGACGCCCCAGTCTGTGAACATTTTTGGTGGTTACAAGATTCAAGGTCGTGACGACGAGCAAGCCGACAAAATGGTTGCTGACGCGTTAGCACTGCAAAACGCAGGCGCTCAAATCGTTCTACTTGAATGTGTGCCAGCTTCATTGGCAAAACGAATTACAGAAGCTTGTGACGTACCGGTTATCGGTATCGGCACAGGTAATGTTACCGATGGTCAGATCTTGGTTATGCATGACATGTTCGGTATTTCTGCGAACTACATGCCGAAGTTCTCTAAGAACTTCCTAGCAGAAACAGGTGATATGCGTAAGGCAGTAGCTCTATACAAAGAAGAAGTAGAGAGCGCGCGCTTCCCTGATGAAGCTCATACAATCGCTTAGGAGTAAGTATGCAAACTTTTGCTGAAATAGCGGCTCTTCGTGAGCAGATTAAACAGTTTAAGCGTGATGGACGTACGGTTGCTTTTGTACCGACAATGGGAAACCTGCATGAAGGCCACCTGACTCTGGTAAAGAAAGCTCGTGAACTGGCCGACATCGTTGTGGTAAGCATCTTTGTAAACCCAATGCAGTTTGACCGTGCAGACGACCTAAACAACTACCCTCGAACGTTAGAAGCAGATTTAAGCAAACTAACAGGTGAAGGGGTTGAGCTAGTATTTACACCAACGCCAGAGGTGATGTACCCAGATGGATTAGACAAGCAGACGTTTGTTGAGGTCCCTGGCATATCTCACATGCTTGAAGGTGCCTCTCGTCCAGGTCACTTCCGTGGTGTATCAACCATTGTCACTAAACTGTTTAATATCGTTCAGCCAGACTTTGCATGCTTCGGCGAGAAAGACTTTCAGCAACTTGCTGTTATTCGCCAGATGACCACTGATTTAGCATTAGACATTGAAGTTGTCGGCGTTGCGACCGTTCGTGAAATGGATGGTTTGGCAATGAGCTCTCGCAATAGCAACCTAACGATTGACGAGCGCCAACGAGCGCCCGTTTTAGCGCGTACTATGCGCTGGATCAGCAGCGCTATTCGTGGTGGTCGCGATGATTACGCATCAGTGATTGAAGATGCTACTGACCAGCTACGCGCTGCAGATCTTCAACCTGACGAAATCTTCATTTGTGATGCTAAAACTCTGCAAGCGATCACTTCAGAATCAACTCAAGCAGTGATTCTAATGTCGGCTTTCCTAGGTAAGACGCGTCTTATCGATAACCAAGTTCTCGATTTGGTAACGGAAACCAAAGAAGAAGTGAAAGAAGAAACGACTGAATAGTCGGCTTCTGCTCTTAACGCAAAACAAAAAAAAGGTCGATGTTATATCGACCTTTTTCTTTACCTGTTACTTAGATGAACCAAAGGTTAGCTACGTAAGCCAATACCCTTTGTCACTAGGTAGTGTGCAATGCCATACAACAGCACGATAAACACACCTAGTACGCCAAACGACGTCACGATCCCCACATCAGACACACCCAAGAAGCCATATCTGAACGCGTTAACCATGTACACGATAGGGTTCAACTTCGATACACCTTGCCAGAATTCAGGCAATAGACTGATCGAGTAGAACACACCACCAAGGTACGTCAGCGGCGTTAAGATAAAGGTTGGGATAATAGAGATATCATCAAACGTGCGTGCGAATACCGCGTTAATCAAGCCACCCAAAGCGAATACTACCGACGTTAAAAATACCGTCGCAATGATCACGCCCCAATGGTCAACTTGTAAGTCGACAAAGAACAACGACACGAAGGTTACTATGGTACCCACTAGCAATCCACGAACCACACCACCCATTACGAAGCCGGCGATAATCACGTAGTTAGGAACAGGCGCTACAAGCAGCTCTTCAATGTTCTTCTGGAACTTGGCACTAAAGAACGATGAAGCAACGTTGGAATATGAGTTGGTGATCACCGACATCATGATCAGACCGGGAACAATGTATTCCATGTAGCTAAAGCCGTTCATTTCACCAATACGCGCACCAATCAGGTTACCGAAGATGATGAAGTAAAGCGTCATGGTAATCGCTGGCGGCACCAGAGTCTGCACCCAGATACGAGTAAAGCGATTGATCTCTTTGGTCAACAAACTGCAGAAAGCGGTCCAATATAGGCTGTACATATTATTTACTCCCCTCACGGACGATACTCACAAATAGCTCTTCTAGACGGTTTGCTTTGTTACGCATAGAGAGGACTTTAACCTGTTGCTCGCTCAATTGAGCAAAGATGGTATTCAAACCTAGGTTCTTGTCGATTTCGATTTCTAGCGAGCCATTGACCATCACTTGGCTATTCACGCCTTCAAGCTTAGGTTCAGTCGTGCCCTCTTCCAGATCCAGAATAAAGGTCTCAGCACTCAATTTGCCCAACAGCGCTTTCATTGTTGTGTTCTCAATCAGCTCACCGCGATTGATGATACCAATGTTGCGACACAGCATTTCTGCTTCTTCTAGGTAGTGCGTGGTCAAGATAATGGTAATGCCCTGCTTCTCATTGATCTCTTTTAGGAATTCCCACATTGAACGACGTAGTTCAATATCAACGCCTGCTGTCGGTTCATCAAGGATCAACAAATGAGGTTCATGCATCAATGCACGCGCGATCATCAAACGACGCTTCATACCACCAGACAAGTTACGCGCGCGTTCGCCACGCTTTTCCCACAGATCGAGTTGAGATAGGTACTTTTTCGCTCGCTCTTTCGCTAATACTTTTGGCACGCCGTAATAACCCGCTTGTTGCAGCACGATCTGTTCAACGGTTTCAAACGGGTTAAAGTTAAACTCTTGAGGCACAAGGCCTAAGTTCTGCTTCGCCAATTCCAGATCGGTATCAATGTCGTAGCCGAACACTTTAACCTTGCCTGACGTTTTATTTACCAGTGAAGAGATAACACCAATGGTGGTTGATTTACCCGCACCATTGGGACCAAGTAGTGCGTAAAAGTCGCCTTTTTCTACTTGTAAACTAACGCCCTTAAGAGCCTCGAAGCCCCCAGCATAAGTTTTTCTTAATTGCTCAATTTCTAATGCATACATAGAGATAGACTGCCATTTGCTATAGATAAGATGTAGACGACCGAGCTTGAGGAAGAGAGTAATGCTTAAAACGAGCTAGCAGAAAACTAACCCAAACTTGTTAACTCGGCCATTTTGCAAACAAGTTTATCGTTGATTGACGATTAATACAAATATCGTGTGAGAGTTTCTTTCGAAAACAAATAAGCGTCTTGGCTACGTGAAGACTAAATCAACGTTCAATAAATATAAAAATGCCGCTAAGTGATTCACTTAACGGCATTAATGATCAGTCTTGAAGTGAGCGTCTATGGCTTATTCATATCAGGTCATTCATATCAGCTTATTACTGAAAAATTAAACTGACTCAAATTGATGCTCATCTCTGTCGACATAGCTTGTTGCTGCCGTCAGGGCTTCATATCTGAATCGATAAGTGTTGGATTCAGGTACTAGGTCAATCACGTGGAACTTCTCTAGTTGTTGACGAGTATTCTCATTAGGACACAGCAGATACACCTCACACTGCGCATCCAATGCATCTTTAATCGCATTCTCTAGCGCTAGGCCAACAGTGACATCAATCATAGGCACATCTGTCAGGTCTAGAATCATCGCTTCATAGTCAGAGATACTTGAGTGCTGACGTGAAATCGCCTTTGAAACGCTGAATATCATCGGCCCTGATAGGTAGAAGAATAGCACCTTACCATTGGCACTATCGAGTAACTGACGTTCGCTATCAGTCAATGGGATATCGTCTTCATCATCACCATCACTGATCGCCTTAACTTGTCTGGCTTGCTCTCGGCTTAATCTTTCAATAATCAGAATATTCGAGATAAACACACCCAGTCCAACGGCAATAATCAAGTCAACAAACACAGTCAATAGCATCACGCCGTACATCACGCCCATGCCGGCATAGCTAACCTTGTGCGCGCGCTGGATAAAGCTCCAATCTAGGATATTGAAACCAACATACATCGCGATACCAGCCAGCACTGCCATAGGAATCGGTTCTGTTAAACCACCTGCAACCAATACCACGAGCGCAAGTACTAAAGCTCGAATAACACCTGAAAGCGGAGAACGCGCTCCCACCTGAATATTGGTTACAGTCCCCATAGTGGCACCCGCGCCAGGTAGTGCACCAAACAGGCCAGAGATCATATTGGCAATGCCTTGGCCACGAAGCTCTTTGTCTGAGTCATGCTCTTTACGAGTCAATGAATCTCCGATAACCGCGGTCAAAAGCGTATCAATACAACCTAATGTACCAAGCACCAAGGCATCGATAACCATAGTAGTAAGCTGTTCAGCGCTGATCGTAGGGATAACGAGGGAAGGTAAACCAGCTGGGATTTCACCAATACGGCGAATAGAGTCGGTATCAAAAATAATGACGGACAAGAGCGTTACAGCCACTAACGCGACCAGTTGAGCAGGCACATACTTACGATACTTAGCGGGGAAGCCAAAAAGAATACCGAGTGTCAGAGCACCTAGAAATAGCTCACTCACTTTTAAGTTTGCTAGCGTATCAGGTAAAGCAGAGAGCGTGCCCATTACACCACCGGATGGAGCGGCATGCCCTAACAATGGAGACAGCTGCAAGATAATCAGAATAACGCCAATGCCCGACATGAATCCGGAGATCACGCTATATGGCATCAAAGTGACGTATTTTCCTAGCTTTAACGTACCAAGTAATATCTGGAATGCACCGGCCATCATCACGACAGTAAAGGTCATTGCCATACCCGTTTCAGGATATTTAGCAACCATACTCGTCATTACGGCAGTCATGATCACCGTCATAGGGCCGGTAGGTTCAGAAATCAAACTACTCGAACCGCCAAACAATGCTGCAAATAGGCCAACCATAATGGCGCCCCACAAGCCAGCTTCAGCTCCCGCGCCAGAAGCAACACCAAATGCCAATGCTAAAGGTAACGAGATGATGGCTGTAGTTACACCGCCAAACATATCCCCTTTGAGATTGATATCCGTAAAACGACTTCCAAACAAAACACACCTTCCTGATGATGAAATGACAAACCTTATAACTTTAGCAAATGTATCAAGTGTTCAGAAAGTGTTAATTCAATCACATTATTCATGTCTTATAACCGGATTATTGATAGTGGGCTAAGTTTATGATTTTCCGTACTAGAACACGTCAGATGAGTACATTTTGACGCAGTTTTTACGAGATTGAATTTGTAACATTGTGTATAGTTAAGCATCTTAATTGAGGGATGTAAGAAGCAAGATGCCAGAAATAAAACAGCTTTTTGAAAACAACTCTAAATGGTCAGAAGAAATTCGATCTCAACGACCTGAGTATTTTACAACGCTTGAAGAGGGTCAAAGCCCTGGTTTTCTATGGATTGGCTGCTCAGATAGCCGTGTTCCGGCCGAGCGTCTCACTGGTTTGTACTCTGGCGAACTGTTTGTTCACCGAAATGTGGCAAACCAAGTGGTTCATACCGATCTAAACTGCCTCTCAGTGGTACAGTACGCCGTCGATGTACTCAAAGTTAAACACATCATTGTCTGCGGTCACTATGGCTGTGGCGGTGTTAACGCGGCGATTGATAACCCTAAACTTGGTCTTATCAACAACTGGTTACTGCACATCCGTGACAATTACCTAAAATACCGTAAGCAAATCGAGGGGCTTCCTCGTGAGCAATGGGGTGACAAGTTGTGCGAAATTAACGTCGCAGAACAGGTTTATAACCTAGGCAACTCAACCATTATGCAAAATGCGTGGGAGCGTGGCCAAGACGTTGAAATCCATGGTGTGGTTTATGGTATTGGCGATGGCAAGCTGCAGGACCTTGGCGTACGTTGCTCAAGTAACGATACTTTAGAGAACAGTCACTTAGATGCATTAAACAAGATCTTAACGACGCCTCTTCTTAGTCAACAAAGCTAACCCATTCCGTCATATATACAAAAAGCCCGCATCAAGCGGGCTTTTTAATGACTTCTAAACCACAAGCGTAATGATTACTCTTGAGGTACTACCTTACCGATGTACGGTAGGTGACGATATTTTTGTGCGTAGTCGATACCAACACCAACAACAAACTCGTCTGGGATCTCAAAACCAATCCATTTTGTATCGACAGTCACTTCACGGCGAGAAGGCTTGTCTAATAGCGTACAAATTTCGATAGACTTAGGACCACGTAGGCTCAGAATCTCTTTTACTTTAGTCAGCGTGTTACCTGTATCGATAATATCTTCTACAAGTAGAACGTCTTTACCTTGGATATCATCATCAAGGTCTTTCAAAATACGAACATCACGTGAGCTTTCCATGCCGTTGCCGTAGCTAGACGCGGTCATGAAATCAACTTGGTGAGTTAAATCGATAGCACGAGCAAGATCTGCCATAAAGACAAAAGATCCACGCAATAAGCCAACTAAAACTAGATCTTCACTACCATTGTAGTGTTCCGTGATCTGTTTGCCTAGTTCGTTCACTCGATCCTGAACTTCTTGCTCAGAGATCATGACTTCAACTGTATGCTTCATACTGCTCTCATTCTATTTGGTGATTGCGACGAATGTTGACAGTTTCGTCAGTTGTGTCGCTCAATTTTGTGCGTAAGTCTAGCACTGCTCAAATACCCACACCACCTTATGGTTCGAATTTACTGTCAGATTCTCAACGAAATGTGCGCTGGTGCCTTATCCAATACTCGTCTCCTTTCACATCAATGCTGATCACGCTTTATGTATCAAGTTTGATGTAACTGTCTATAAAACAAGCTGAAAGGATTGACCATTCGCATATGCACCATTACACTCATCTTGGCTTAAATAATAATAAAATCATTAATATAAAAATTTCGTTGGCAAGGAAAATAAAATGGACTCAATATCTAAGAGACCTAGAACTAGGCTTTCACCTTTAAAAAGAAAACTTCAATTGATGGAAATCGCTCTTGAGGTATTCTCTCGCCGCGGCATCGGTCGTGGTGGGCACGCTGATATTGCAGACATCGCTCAGGTGTCTGTCGCAACGGTATTTAACTACTTCCCAACCCGTGAAGATCTGGTTGATGAAGTACTAAATCACGTTGTACGCCAATTCTCTAACTTCCTTTCAGACAATATCGATCTGGATATTCACGCAAAACAAAACCTACATAATATTGCGACTGAAATGGTGACGTTAGTGGCTCAAGATAGCCATTGGTTAAATGTATGGTTCGAATGGAGCGCTTCGACTCGTGATGAAATATGGCCGCTATTCGTAACAACGAACCGCACTAACCAAATGTTAGTACAAAACATGTTTAGCAAAGCGATTGAACGCGGCGAAGTCTGTGACGATCACGACCCTAAACATCTAGCGAATCTATTCCACGGCATTTGCTACTCGCTATTCATCCAAGCGAAACGTGTAGAAACGCCAGAAGAGCTTTCAAGCTTAACGGATAGCTATTTGAACATGCTGTGCATTTATAAGTAGATTCGAGATTCGAGATTCGAGATTCGAGATTCGAGATTCGAGTAAATAATTTAAGGGTTGGCCTAATGGGCCAACCCTTTTTTGTAGAATGGAATGTCTCTTCGCATCCCGAAGCGCAGCGTACTCGCATCTCGGAGTGAAACGTTCCTGCTCTTTTCTTCAGACATAAAAAAACCGCTGACGAATCAGCGGCTTTTAAAAACATTAGCGAGTGGCTAAAGAAGGATTACTTCTTCTTTTTCACTGCTTTCTTGTTTGGAAGGTCAGTGATTGAACCTTCGAATACTTCCGCAGCTAGACCAACAGACTCGTGTAGAGTTGGGTGAGCGTGGATAGTAAGTGCGATATCTTCTGCATCACAACCCATTTCGATCGCTAGGCCGATTTCGCCAAGAAGTTCACCACCGTTAGTACCAACAACAGCACCACCGATTACGCGATGAGTATCTTTATCGAAGATCATCTTAGTCACGCCGTCTGCACAGTCAGAAGCGATTGCACGACCAGAAGCAGCCCAAGGGAAAGTAGCAACTTCGTAATTGATGCCTTCAGCTTTCGCTTCTTTCTCAGTCTTACCTACCCAAGCAACTTCTGGCTCAGTGTACGCAATTGATGGGATTACTTTAGGGTCGAAGTAGTGCTTCTTACCAGAGATAACTTCAGCAGCTACGTGACCTTCATGCACACCTTTGTGAGCAAGCATTGGTTGACCAACAACATCACCGATCGCGTGGATGTGAGGAACATTAGTACGCATTTGCTTATCAACATTGATGAAACCACGCTCATCAACTTCGATACCCGCTTTTTCAGCGTCGATAAGTGCACCGTTTGGAACACGACCGATAGCAACAAGAACAGCATCGTAGCGTTCAGCTTCAGCTGGTGCTTTTTTGCCTTCCATTGAAACGTAGATACCGTCTTCTTTTGCTTCAACAGCAGTCACTTTAGTTTCAAGCATTAGCTTGAACTTGTTCTTAATGCGCTTAGTGAAAACTTTAACGATGTCTTTATCCGCAGCAGGGATAACTTGATCGAACATCTCTACAACTTCAACTTTAGAACCTAGAGAGTGGTAAACCGTACCCATCTCAAGACCGATGATACCGCCGCCCATGATAAGCAGTTTTTCAGGTACTTCGTTTAGTTCTAGTGCATCCGTAGAATCCCAAATACGTGGGTCTTCATGTGGGATGAAAGGAAGTTTGATTGGGCGAGAACCCGCAGCAATGATTGCGTTGTCGAAGTTAACAGTTGTTGCTTCGCCTTCGCCTTCAACAAGAATGCTGTTAGGACCAGTGAACTTACCGAAACCGTTAACAACAGTAACGTTACGCATCTTAGCCATACCGCCAAGACCGCCAGTTAGTTGATCAACTACTTTTTCTTTCCAGATACGGATCTTGTTGATGTCCGTTTGTGGCTCGCCGAATACAACGCCGTGCTCTGCCATCGCTTTAGCTTCTTCGATTACTTTAGAAACGTGAAGAAGTGCTTTTGATGGAATACAACCAACGTTTAGACATACACCACCAAGAGTGCTGTAACGTTCAACTAGTACTGTTTCTAGACCTAAATCCGCACAACGGAATGCCGCTGAGTAACCAGCAGGACCTGAACCAAGTACAACAACTTGGGCTTTAATTTCTTTGCTCATTGTGACCTCTTGTAGTCATTATCCCTAACAGGCTGAGTAGATGTTCTTAAAATTATTGGGCTTTCAAACAGGAAACATTTTACAGAGATGTTAACAGTGTGAAAGTAGCTTTAAGTTAGCCTGTGAGCTAGACAACAATTCCCCATCAGATTATGAGAAATGCAGGAAACTGTTGTCTAAAAATAGTCTTTATATAAAGAATTAAGGTGACCCGAAAGTCACCTTAATAATTACTTTCTCAATTACAGTACTAGACGACGAATGTCAGATAGTGCGCTGTTTAGGAAAGTAATGAAGCGTGCACCTTCAGCACCATCGATCACACGGTGGTCGTATGATAGAGACAGTGGAAGCTGTAGACGTGGTTGGAACTCTTTACCATTCCAAACTGGCTTAATTTCAGACTTAGATACACCTAGGATACCTACTTCTGGAGCATTTACGATTGGAGTAAATGCAGTGCCGCCAATACCACCAAGGCTAGAGATTGTGAAACAACCGCCTTGCATGTCTGCCGCTGTTAGCTTACCAGAACGTGCTTTCTTAGAAACAGCCATTAGCTCTTCAGATAGCTCGTAAATGCCTTTCTTGTTCACGTCTTTGAAGACAGGAACAACTAGACCGTTTGGTGTATCAACAGCGATACCCACGTTTACGTACTTCTTAAGAATGATGCTTTCGCCATCTTCAGAAAGAGAAGAGTTAAACGCTGGGAATGCTTCTAGCGCTTTAGCAACAGCTTTCATGATGAACACAAGTGGAGTGATCTTCATGCCAGTGTCTTTCTTCGCTTCGATTGCGTTCTGTTCTTTACGGAATGCTTCTAGCTCAGTGATGTCTGCGTTGTCCCATTGTGTAACGTGAGGGATCATTACCCAGTTACGGTGCAGGTTAGCACCAGAGATCTTCTTAATCTTAGAAAGCTTCTGAACTTCAGTTTCGCCGAACTTGCTGAAGTCAACTTTTGGCCATGGTAGTAGACCAAGAGCAGAACCGTCGCCGCCTTTGCCAGATGCAGCTGCACCAGACTCAAGACGCTTAAGTGCATCTTTAACGTAAGACTGAACGTCTTCTTTAAGGATACGGCTCTTACGACCAGTACCTTTAACCTTAGAAAGGTTAACGCCAAATTCACGAGCTAGACGACGAACTACTGGAGAAGCGTGCGCGTAGTCACCGTTCTCTTGGAAGTCGCCAGCTGCTGCTGGAGCCGCTGCAGGTGCTTCTGCTTTAGGAGCAGGTGCCGCCGCTGGAGCTGCTGCTTGTGCTGGAGCGGAAGCCGCTACTGCTACTGGAGCTGCGCCTTCCACAACGAAAGTCATGATTAGAGAGCCAGTTGACACTGTGTCGCCAGCTGCAATCTTGATTTCTTTTACTGTACCAGCGAATGGTGCAGGAACTTCCATTGAAGCTTTGTCGCCTTCAACAGTAATTAGAGATTGCTCTTCTTCTACTGTATCGCCAACTGCTACCATGATTTCAGTAACTTCTACTTCGTCACCACCGATATCAGGAACGTTTACTTCTTTTTCGGCTGCGGCCGGCGCTCCGGATGCTGCTGGAGCCGCTGCAACTGGTGCCGCCGCTGGAGCAGGAGCTGCTGCAACTGGAGCGCCAGAACCTGCCACTTCAAATACCATCACTAGAGAACCAGTAGATACTGAATCACCAGAAGCGATCTTGATTTCTTTAACGATACCAGCGAATGGTGCAGGTACTTCCATTGAAGCCTTGTCACCCTCAACAGTAAGAAGAGATTGCTCTTCTTCTACTGCGTCACCGATAGCAACCATGATTTCAGTTACTTCAACTTCATCACCGCCGATGTCAGGAACGTGAACTTCTTTAAGCTCAGCTGCCGCTGCAGGAGCAGCTGCAACTGGTGCCGCCGCTTCAACTGCTGGAGCAGCCGGTGCTGCTGCAGCACCTTCCGCAGGAGAGCCTGCCTCTTCAAAGATCATGATAAGAGAACCAGTAGAAACAGAATCGCCTTCTGCTACTTTGATTTCTTTAACGATACCCGCTTGAGACGCTGGAACTTCCATTGAAGCTTTGTCGCCTTCAACAGTGATCAGTGACTGCTCTTCTTCAACCTTGTCGCCAACGTTTACAAGAATCTCAGTTACTTCAACCTCGTCAGCACCGATGTCTGGTACATTAATTTCGATTGTCATTGTATTTACCTACCTTAATGCCAGTCTTATGCGTATTGCGGGTTAGTTTTTTCAGTGTCGATATCGAATTTAGCAATTGCTTCAACAACTACAGATTTCTCGATGTCACCACGTTTAGCCAGTTCAGTTAGAGCTGCAACTACGATGTAGCCAGCGTTCACTTCGAAGTGACGACGTAGGTTTGCACGGCTGTCAGAACGACCGAAACCATCTGTACCAAGTACTTTGTAAGACTCAGTTGGCATGTACGCACGTACTTGCTCAGCGTAGTTCTTCATGTAGTCAGTCACTGCGATTGCAGGTTCTTTACCAAGAACAGTCGTGATGTACGGTACTTTCTCTTCAACTTCTGGGTGAAGCATGTTGTCACGCTCTACCGCTTGGCCGTCACGAGTTAGTTCGTTGAACGACGTTACTGAGAATACGTCAGATGCTACGCCGTACTCTTCGCTTAGAATTTCAGCCGCTTTACGCGCTTCGTTCATGATAGTACCAGAGCTCATTAGTTGAACTTTGCCCTTAGCACCAGCGTGAGATTCAAGCTTGTAGATACCTTTACGGATGCCTTCTTCAGCGCCTTCTGGCATTGCTGGCATTGCGTAGTTCTCGTTCATTACTGTTAGGTAGTAGTAAACGTTCTCTTGCTCAGGACCGTACATGCGACGGATACCGTCTTGCATGATTACCGCTAGCTCGTAAGCGAACGTTGGGTCGTAAGAGATACAGTTAGGGATAGTGTTCGCTTGGATGTGCGAGTGACCATCTTCGTGCTGTAGACCTTCACCGTTCAGTGTTGTACGACCTGCAGTAGCACCTAGTAGGAAGCCACGAGCTTGTTGGTCGCCTGCTAGCCATGCCATGTCACCAATACGTTGGAAACCGAACATTGAGTAGTAGATGTAGAACGGGATCATCGGTAGATCGTTTGTGCTGTATGAAGTTGCAGCAGCAACCCATGAAGCCATAGAACCTAGTTCGTTGATACCTTCTTGAAGAACTTGACCAGACGTTGCTTCTTTGTAGTAAGAAACGATGCCTTTATCTTCAGGTGTGTATTCTTGACCGTGTGGGTTGTAGATACCAACCTGACGGAATAGACCTTCCATACCGAATGTACGAGCTTCATCACAGATGATAGGAACGATGTTCTTACCAATGTTCTTATCTTTAAGAAGGATGTTTAGCGTACGTACATAAGCCATAGTTGTAGAGATATCACGCTTCTGTTCACCTAGTAGAGGTGCGAATGCGTCTAGCTCAGGAACCTTGAACTCTTGAGTAAACTTAGGAAGACGTGCAGGTGTGTAACCGTGTAGAGCGTTACGACGAGCGTGCATGTATTCGTACTCAGGCGTACCTTCTTCCAATTTCAGGTAAGGAAGTTCAGCGATCTTCTCATCTGAAAGGATGTCTTCTAGGCCTAGGCGATCACGTAGGTGTTGAACATGAGTCATGTCCATTTTCTTAACACCGTGTGCAATGTTCTTACCTTCAGCTGCATCACCCATGCCGTAACCTTTAACAGTCTTAGCTAGGATTACAGTTGGCTTACCGTTTGTCTCTTTTGCATTGTTGAATGCAGCAAACAGTTTAGAAGAATCGTGACCACCACGCTTAAGAGCGAAGATTTCGTCATCAGTCATGTCTGCAACTAGTGCAGCTGTTTCTGGGTACTTACCAAAGAAGTGCTCACGTACGTATGCGCCATCTTTAGATTTGAATGTTTGGTAGTCACCATCGATAGTTTCGTTCATTAGTTGAAGAAGCTTACCAGTAGTGTCTTTAGCTAGTAGAGAATCCCAGTTGCTACCCCAGATAACTTTAACAACGTTCCAACCTGCGCCTTTGAATAGGCCTTCAAGTTCTTGGATGATGCTACCGTTACCCATTACAGGGCCGTCTAGACGCTGTAGGTTACAGTTGATTAGGAAACATAGGTTGTCTAGTTTCTCACGCGCAGCGAAAGAAATAGCACCACGTGATTCTGGCTCAT
This sequence comes from Vibrio sp. 10N.247.311.47, assembly GCF_041467535.1. NCBI lineage: Bacteria > Pseudomonadati > Pseudomonadota > Gammaproteobacteria > Vibrionales > Vibrionaceae > Vibrio > Vibrio sp. 10N.247.311.47. The sequence continues at coordinate 27,311 of NZ_JBFSUR010000010.1, read as the reverse complement.
CCATCTCACCGTCACCTAGGAACGCGTATACGCGTTGCGCTGAAGTTTCTTTCAGGCCACGGCCGTCAAGGTACTTAAGGAAGCGCGCTTGGTAGATAGCAGAGATAGGACCAAGACCCATAGATACTGTCGGGAACTGCCAGAACTCAGGCATCAGTTTCGGGTGCGGGTAAGAAGGGATACCTTTACCATCAACTTCTTGACGGAAGTTATCTAGCTGTTCTTCAGTTAGACGACCTTCAACGAATGCACGAGAGTAGATACCTGGAGAGATGTGACCTTGGTAGTAAACTAGATCGCCACCGTCTGTCTCGTTTGGAGCACGGAAGAAGTGGTTGAAACATACTTCGTAGAACGCTGCTGCTGACTGGTAAGAAGCCATGTGACCACCAAGGTCTAGGTCTTTCTTAGAAGCACGCAATACGATCATGATTGCGTTCCAGCGAATAATCGAACGAATACGACGCTCAAGAGTTACGTCACCAGGGTAAGCTGGCTCTTGTGCTGCTGGAATTGTGTTGATGTAGTTTGTGTTGATGCCTGTAGCCATATCAACACCATCTAAACGTGCTTTATCTAGAACTTGTTCTAGTAAAAACTGTGCACGTTCTACACCTTCTTCACGTACTACTGACTCAAGAGCTTCTAACCAATCTTGAGTTTCCAGAGCATCAACGTCATGCTTCATGTCAGACATGGCGATCTATCCTTTTTGTTAGTTGGATTCTACTAAACACGTAAAAAGCCGAAGTATTACGGCTATTTACCCTGTTGAATTCGACGTAGAGAACGTTCGCGGCGCGACTCTTCCTTCGTCAAATCCAGCAATGTTTCTTCGATGTAAGCTAAATGAGAGTGTGACATTTCACGTGCCTGTTCTGGCTGTCCTGAAACGATCGCATCTACAATGTTAGCTCGATGTATACTCACTTTCTCCACAACGTCTTTACGACGATGCAACAGCTTTAAATTCTCTAAGACGTTTTGTTCGAGTAACGGAGCCAAGCTACGAACAATGTGCAATAACACCACATTGTGCGCTGCCTCTGTTAAAGCAATAAGAAAAGCCATCACCGCTGCAGATTCGGCTTCAATATCACCCTTTTCTTGCGCGCCGTGAATTTTTTCTTGGCAGGCTTGAATACGAGCAAAGTCTTCATCGGTTCCACGCAATGCCGCGAAGTAAGCCGAAATCCCTTCCATCGCATGACGCGATTCCAACAAGTCTAGTTGGGTTTCAGAATGGGACGACAACAAATTAAGCAAAGGATCTGAAAAGCTTTTCCAGATATTTTCGCTAACAAACGTACCTCCACCTTGACGGCGAGTAAGCAAGCGTTTTGCTTCTAAACGTTGTATCGCTTCTCGGATTGAAGGACGAGACACATCGAACTGTTTCGCCAGTTCGCGCTCAGGCGGCAGCTGCTGCCCTGGAGCCAGTGTTCCTTCCACTATCAACCTTTCTAACTCTTGTTCGATAACATCGGAGAGTTTTGGCTGACGAATCCTTTGATAAGCCATAGTTTGTTGTTCTTCTTTTTCTTCGCTGACAATTGGTAATACCAATTTTAAGTTGGGCAGAAATTAACATAATTAAAACGCCACTGTCCAGCCTAAAATTGACCTGCATCATAGAATACAGCGTGAATTAACCATGATTTAACAAATGAAATTTAAAACAGCAACCAAATTGGTCTTACCATTTACAGGGGTAATACTTTTGGGGAGTGTTCGTGCTAGAAAGTTTCAGGATAAAAATGAATTGTTTCAGAAAGATTAGTGTCACTCGTTTAAAAATCTAACCAAGCGCACATTTAGGGTGGAAATTCTGTTCATAAGTTTTAATAAATGAGTGTTTGATAAGCTCGTCACACTCTCGATTTATTGATGCTCCCCGTCCGACCACTTCCTTTACAAAAGCACAACAAAAATTCACAAACAATTATGCTCATCGTTGATTATCTAGAGCCCTTCAATGAGCAGAGTCTTGTTGTGAATTCGGATTTAGAAACTCAGTTGGCCTTGATATTTCTTCCAATCAAAAACCAAACCGGGGTCAGTCTTTCGTAGCGGGGCGATGTATTGATGGCCAGTGATACGCTGACGCGTAATCTGCGGGAAGTTCGACACCAATGTCTCCGTTAATTGAGCCAAAGATTGGTATTGCTGCTCGGTATAAGCAACAAAGTCACTGCCTTCCAGTTCAATGCCAATAGAGTAGTCATTACACCTTTCACGGCCAGCGAAGCTCGATTGACCCGCATGCCAAGCTCGGTCTAAGAAAGAAACGAACTGCACCACTTCCCCATCGCGACGAATCAAACAGTGCGCCGACACGCCCATTTGGTGAATCACCTTAAAAAACGGGTGTTCCTTCGGGTCGAGTTTGCCCGTAAAAAACAGTTCTATGTAAGGCCCACCAAATTGCCCCGGAGGCAGGCTAATGTTATGAACCACCAGCAGCGAGATATCGTCGGCACTCGGTCGAGCATCAAAATACGGGGAAGGAACATGCCGAGCGTTGTCGTACCATCCGTTGGAGCTCATCGTCATCTTGGTCTCACTTTCGTTTCTGCTAGCACAATAAGATGTGACCTTGCCCATAGAGCAGTCGCGCTAGCCTCTTTAATTTGAAGTTAAGCAAGAGTATCATTCCATTCCCACTCCCTTTCAAGATTAGATTTGCGATGAAAAACACACATAACAGCCACCAACGCCTTGACTACTTAAAAGAGCAACTGCCTCTAGAGATCACTCGTGCAGTCGCTGAGACCATCAAAGAAGATCTAGGTGGAACGTTAGATCCAGCGGCTGATATTACGGCAAGTCTAATCCCTGCAGACGCAATCAACAGTGCAACTATTATTACCCGTGAGCACGGCGTGTTCTGCGGTAAAGCTTGGGCAGATGAAGTGTTTAAGCAATTGGGCGGTGAAGTGACTATCGAGTGGAATGTAGAAGATGGCGACAAGGTTGAACCAAACCAAACGCTTTGCACGCTAACTGGCCCAGCACGCGCGCTATTAACGGGTGAGCGCAATGCAATGAATTTCATTCAAACGCTATCTGGTTGTGCGACTACGACGGCTATCTACGCAGACAAAATTAAACACACTGAATGCCGCCTGTTGGATACGCGTAAAACCATCCCTGGCCTACGCAGTGCACTGAAATACGCGGTGGCTTGTGGTGGCGGTTTCAACCACCGTATCGGTGTTTTCGATGCCTACCTAATTAAAGAAAACCACATCATCGCATGTGGCGGTATTGAAAAAGCTATTTCAACAGCAAAAGAGCTAAACCCGGGTAAGCCTGTAGAAGTGGAAACTGAGAGCCTAGAAGAGCTAGAGCAAGCTATCAACGCTGGCGCAGACATCATCATGCTAGACAACTTCACTACGGACATGATGCGTGAAGCAGTTAAGATTAACGCGGGTCGTGCTGCACTAGAAAACTCTGGTAACGTGACACTAGACACCATCGCAGAATTTGCTGAAACGGGTGTTGATTACATCTCGGTAGGTGCACTAACTAAGCACCTGAAAGCAATGGATCTATCAATGAGATTCAAAGCGTAATTTACTGAATAATAAATAAGTTATCGCTGAAGGCACTGTTAATAACAGTGCCTTTTTTATTGCCTTAATTGTCAGTATTTCAAGCAGTTATTTAAGTTGATCGCATAAATTTGCGCACTATATGAAACACCACACTAATAAATACAAAACCACTCGCGGCCACACCTAAACACAATTCCACTTCCCCATTCCGACTTCTATTCTTTCCATCAACCAGTGCTTGCGCTGAAACAAACTAAACAATGGAATAGAACAATGAATAACAAAAATAGAAGAACGAATCAGAAAGGTTTTACGCTGATTGAATTGATGATCGTAGTAGCTATCATTGGAGCATTATCGGCGATTGCAATACCTGCATATAAAAACTATGTTGCGAAAAGTGAAGTCGCAGCAGCAGTAGCAACCATGAAAGCCCTACTAACACCAGCAGAACTAATCTACCAAGAAGATGGTAAATTAGCATCCGGTACTTCGGTTAGTGAATTAGGTATATCGGCAAGCTCAAACGTTTTAGGTACTATCAGTGTTTCAGGTGAAAACACACTAAAATTTCTATTCGGAGCTAATAGTTCAGTTAGTAGCGCCTATCTCTCTTATTCAAGAACTGACACAGGTTGGACATGCGCTGCAGCATCAGCCGGTGTAAGTAATTTACCGACAATTGATAGTTGCTCATAAGTGCTCACCAACCTCCCAACCGTTCTACGTCAGGCCGACTTACTCAGCCTGACTCAAGAACAAGCCGTGGCGGAACATGTACAAGCTTCAGGTATTTCAACACCTGAAGCTTTGCTCGTTCTAGATTTCTTCAGCGGCGATTCCTTAGCAAACAACATTAAAACCATCTTCGGCTTACCGTTAGTACAACTTGCCAATACGGACTATGAAACCTTATGTGACCAATTAGGGCTTCGCGAGCTGATTACCAAGTATCGTGCTATACCGATTTCAGTCTCTAGCTCTACTCTCACATTAGCCTCTGCCGACCCGACCGATTTACAAGCGGAAGATGACTTTCGATTTGTGACGGGATTACAGATTGAATTAGTTGTCGCTAACTACTCTGAATTAGAAGGCGCAATACGAAAGTTGTATGGCCGCTCTATTTCCGGGCAAGACTCTAAACGCAAAGAGATCACTCAAGATGAACTCGCCAATCTTGTTGAAGTGTCTGACGACGAGATAGCATCGATAGAAGATCTCAGCCAAGACGATTCCCCTGTCAGCCGCTTTATCAATCAGATACTGGTTGATGCGGTACGCAAAGGCGCATCAGATATCCACTTCGAACCTTACGAAGAGCACTACCGAGTGCGACTGCGTTGTGATGGTATCCTTGTTGAAATACAGCAACCCGCCTCTCACCTAAGTCGTCGTCTATCAGCTCGCTTAAAGATCCTCGCCAAGCTTGATATCGCTGAACGCCGCTTGCCTCAAGACGGTCGTATTAAACTGCGTCTAAATGACGACTTGGCGATTGATATGCGGGTATCAACGCTGCCGACCTTGTGGGGTGAAAAGATCGTTCTTCGACTGCTTGATAGCAGCGCGGCCAATCTAGATATCGATAAGTTAGGTTACACCGAAGATCAAAAAGCACTCTACCTCAATGCCCTGAAGCGCCCACAAGGGATGATCTTAATGACAGGTCCAACTGGCAGCGGAAAAACCGTCTCCCTTTATACTGGCCTTCGAGTGCTCAACACTACTGAACGCAACATCTCAACAGCCGAAGATCCGGTGGAAATTAACCTATGTGGTATCAATCAGGTACAAGTGACACCTAAGATCGGCTTTGGGTTTGCGGAAGCGCTACGATCATTTTTACGACAAGACCCCGATGTTGTAATGGTTGGAGAGATCCGAGACTTGGAAACCGCAGAGATCGCGATCAAAGCATCGCAAACCGGTCATTTAGTACTTTCAACACTGCACACTAATTCCGCCGCAGAAACCGTCACCCGACTCGCTCATATGGGGATAGAACCCTTTAACCTCGCTTCATCATTGAGTTTGATTATCGCCCAACGACTGGCAAGGCGGTTGTGTAACCATTGTAAAGAAAGTGACGATTCACCAGACATATTTCTGCGTCACTCCATTCCTAACAGCCAAACCATCTACAAAGCCAATCCTCACGGCTGCAATGAGTGTAACCAAGGTTATTCGGGTCGAGTGGGTATCTATGAAGTGATGCCGTTTAGCGATCAACTGAAAAGCAGCCTAATCGACAAACCGAACGCGTTAGCCATTGAAAACTTGGCTCGTCGAGAAGGCATGAGAACTCTGCAAGAGTCAGGGTTAGATAAATTGCTTGAAGGCACCACCAGCTATCAAGAGCTGCAACGTGTTCTGTACATATAAACCCATGGAGCACCAATGAGTAGCAAGTCCAAACAATCACAACTAAAAAGCTATCACTGGAAAGGCATTAACAGCTCGGGCAAGAAAGTGTCTGGGCAAACCTTAGCGCTCACTGAATTGGAAGTACGAGAAAAGCTCAAAGAACAGCATATTCAGATTAAGAAAATCAAAAAGAAAAGTATTTCAGCCGTCACTCGTTTAACCCATAGAGTTAAAGCTAAAGACATCACTATTTTAACTCGGCAACTTGCTACCATGCTGGCTACTGGTGTGCCTATCGTACAAGCCATCAAGTTGGTGTCGGACAATCACCGCAAAGCTGAAATGAAATCGATTCTATCGCATATCTGCAAAGGTGTAGAAGCCGGTACGCCAATCTCAAAAGCAATGCGAACCGCAAGTCGTCACTTTGATGATCTCTATACTGATTTGGTCGCCACAGGCGAGCTCTCCGGTAACCTAGCGCAAGTATTCGAACGCTTAGCGACCTATCGAGAAAAGAGCGAGCAGTTAAAATCCAAAGTCGTCAAAGCACTGATCTACCCCGCGATGGTGGTCACCGTTGCACTGACCGTTTCTTATTTAATGCTGACCATGGTGATTCCAGAGTTTGAGTCGATGTTTTCCGGCTTTGGCGCCGACCTGCCTTGGTTCACCCAACAAGTGCTTTATCTTTCCCATTGGATGCAGGCTTATAGTTTCTATAGTGCCATCGGTATTGGTTTATTAATTCTGTCTTTTCAGCAGCTGCGTCAGCGATCCTACTCGATTCGACTTTCAACCAGTCGCCTTAGCTTACGCTTTCCTGTTCTTGGTGGCGTATTAGCCAAAGCCTCTATTGCCAAATTTAGCCGAACCTTATCAACCAGTTTTAGTTCTGGTATTCCGATTTTAATGAGCCTCAAGACCACAGCCAAAACCGCAGGCAACCTGCATTATGAATCGGCCATCATCGAGGTTCACCGAGAAACAGCTGCTGGCATGCCAATGTATATCGCAATGCGCAATACCAACGCCTTCCCCGAAATGGTGTTACAGATGGTGATGATTGGCGAAGAGTCTGGCAACCTTGATGATATGCTCAATAAAGTAGCCTCAATTTACGAGTTTGAAGTCGACAACACCGTCGACAATTTAGGCAAGATTCTAGAGCCACTGATCATCGTATTTTTAGGTACTGTTGTTGGTGGGCTTGTGGTCGCGATGTACTTACCGATCTTTAATCTTATGAGTGTGTTAGGATAGTTAAAAGCAACTAAACACCCATGAGCAGCAATCTCTGCTCACCTTGATTAAGTGGTAAAGGACACTATGGAAGTATTTCACTACTATCCTTGGCTATTCCCCGTATTAGCTTTCATTTTTAGCCTTCTTATCGGCAGCTTCCTCAACGTAGTCATACACCGTTTACCGATTATGATGGAACGCGAATGGCAACAAGAGTGCTCGGAGTATTTCTCTCAATATAAAATTCCAGCACCAGAGGGGAAGTTTAATCTCAGCATTCCTCGTTCAACCTGCCCGAAATGCAAAACCCAATTAAGAATCGTCGACAATATCCCAGTCTTAAGCTGGTTGTTCTTAAAGGGGAAGTGCCACAGCTGTGCTAACCCAATCAGTGCTCGCTACCCTTTGGTCGAACTGCTTACCGCAATACTTTGCACAATGGTTGCTAGCCACTTTGGTTTCAGTTACTACGCCATTGCTTTGATTTTTTTCACCTTCGCACTGATTACCGCGACCTTTATCGATCTCGATACTATGTTGTTGCCTGATCAAATCACCTTGCCTTTGGTATGGTCCGGTATCGCTTTAGCACTGTTTAATATCAGCCCAGTATCACTTCAAGACTCAGTTGTAGGGGCGATGGTTGGCTACCTAGCTCTGTGGTCTGTTTATTGGCTGTTCAAACTGCTAACAGGTAAAGAAGGCATGGGTTACGGTGACTTCAAACTCCTGGCTGCACTTGGTGCATGGCTTGGTTGGCAGCATCTACCGATGATCATCCTTTTATCTTCGCTTGTCGGTTTGGTTTTTGGCTTGATTCAACTTCGCTTGAAACAGCAAGGCATTGATAAAGCCTTTCCGTTTGGCCCCTATCTTGCGATTGCGGGTTGGGTAAGCTTGATGTGGGGTAACGACATCATGGGATGGTATTTCACTTCTGTACTAGGAATTTAACCATGGCAATTATTATCGGATTGAGCGGTGGTATCGCCAGTGGCAAAACCACGGTCGCTAACCTGTTCAATGAACATTTTAATATAGATATTGTTGATGCTGATATCGTGGCGCGTGAAGTGGTTGCGCTGGGCAGTGTCGGCTTAAAACAGATTACAGAACACTTTGGTGAGTCTATCTTGCTTGACGATGGAACACTCAACCGAAGTCGACTGCGTGAGCTGATCTTCTCAGATCCTAAAGAGAAGCAGTGGCTCAATGATCTTCTTCATCCCATGATCCGTGACAAAATTGACAGTGACCTGTCTAAAATCACATCCCCGTATGGTTTATTAGTTGCGCCGCTATTGGTGGAAAACCAAATGCAAGGCATGGCCAATCGCGTATTAATTGTTGATGTGCCAGCAGAAGTTCAAATAGAGCGAACGATGAGTCGTGATAATGTTTCTAGAGAACAAGTTGCATCAATTTTAAAATCACAGGCTTCAAGAGAACAACGCTTAGCAGTTGCAGATGACGTGATTAAAAACCATACTAAAAACCAAGAACTTTTGCCTCAAATCACAGATTTACATCAAAAGTATCTGGCAATCAGTGCTGTAGATGGGTCAGAATAGAACAATGTTGAATGAAGGTTTGCTCGATGATCACCCATAAATTTGAACATCCTCTAAATGAGAAAACAAGAATCTACTTAAGAGTTGAATCGCTCTTGAGGCAGCTACACTTGTCTTCTACATTTTCCGATGCTCAACAGTATCAACTCTTTTTCCGTTCCATCTTTGATCTGATTGAAATCTTCGAACAGATCCAACTCAAGAGCGAACTCGCAAAAGATATTGAGAAGCAACGTGTAACCTACAAAAGCTGGTTGGATGTTGAAGGTGTCGATCAAGAGATGCTGACATCACTACTTAATGACATTGGTAACATCTATCGTGATCTGATGCAGGCAGAACGTTTTGGCCAATCACTTAAAGAAGACCGCTTCCTGAGTGCGATTCGCCAACGCTTTAATCTTCCAGGTGGCTCATGCTGCTTTGATTTACCGGCACTGCATTATTGGCTGCACCTTCCTCTTGATAAGAGAATGCGAGATGCTAAAGCTTGGATGGACAGCTTACAGCCTCTGTATGAAGCGCTAACGCTATGGTTAAAGCTCACCAGAGAGACTGGTCACTTTAAAGAGCAAATTGCTCGCGCTGGCTTCTTCCAGAGCGATGCTGATGAAGCGAATATCCTTCGCCTTTCTATTCCAATGCAATACGGTGCTTATCCGATGATCTCCGGGCATAAAAACCGTTTTGCCGTTAAGTTCATGAGCTTTGAAACAGGACAAGCCTGTACTCAAGACATCGAATTTGAATTGGCTGTCTGCAGCTAATTAATTTCCTTTTATAGTTTGGCTTGAGCCTTCACTCGAGCCTAAACTCTTTCTTACAATACCCTCTAATTAAGAATCACTATGTCGAAAAAAATCACCATCGTTAAATGCCCTCAATGTAATGCCGACGTTGAATGGGGCGAACAAAGCCCACACCGCCCGTTTTGCAGTAAGCAATGTCAGATGATTGATTTCGGTGAATGGGCAGACGAAGAGAACAGCATTGCTGGCGCACCAGACATGTCAGATAGCGATGGTTGGTCGGAAGACCCGCACTAAGCAAATAGCGGGTAAATTTTGAAGGGTTGGCGTTTAACGTCAATCCTTTTTTATTGCCTATAGCATGGTACGAATAGAGATTCCTTACTCCTTCCTTCGTCAGTCTAGGGAATGACAGTTAAATGTGAGTTTCGTTTTAGTCCGTCATCCCCAAAAGCGAGGAACGAGTGAGTTCGGGATCTCTTACCTGTGAAACTCTAAATAGCAGACACAAAAAAGCGGAGCCAAATGGCTCCGCTTTTATCGATAGAATGCAAAAAGAATTACTTCTTAGTAAGCTTCTCTTTAATACGAGCTGACTTACCAGAACGCTCACGTAGGTAGTACAACTTGGCACGACGTACTGCACCACGGCGTTTAACTTCGATGCTATCAACCATTGGAGAGTGAGTTTGGAACGCACGCTCTACGCCTTCACCGTTCGAAATCTTACGAACTGTGAATGCAGAGTGTAGACCACGGTTACGAATAGCGATTACAACGCCTTCGAAAGCCTGTAGACGCTCACGGTCACCTTCTTTTACCTTAACCTGAACTACAACAGTGTCACCTGGTGCGAATTTAGGAAGGTCTGATTTTAGTTGCTCTTCTTCAAGAGCCTTGATGATGTTGCTCATTTGTATAAATTCCTAGAATAAACTGATACTAAATTTAATAGGTTACTGCTTGCTTTTCGTTAAGAGCGTTGCTCTTTAATGAATTCAGCCAGTAATTGTTCCTGTTCGTCAGTCAGAGCTAGGTTTTCCAGGAGCTCTGGTCTTCTTAGCCAAGTTCGGCCCAACGATTGTTTTAATCGCCAGCGACGAATGTCCTTATGGTTTCCAGACTTGAGTACCGATGGCACATCTTTATCGTCTAGCACCTCAGGGCGCGTATAATGGGGACAATCTAGCAAACCATTTGCAAAAGAATCTTCTTCTGCTGAAGCGAAATCTCCAAGTACACCCGGAACAAACCGAGAGACTGAATCAATCAACGTCATGGCTGGCAGTTCGCCACCCGTCATCACAAAATCGCCAATCGACCATTCTTCGTCGACTTCAGATTGAATAATGCGCTCATCTACCCCTTCATAGCGACCACAAATAAGAAGCAAGTTCTCGTTTGTTGCCAACTCTTCAACACCTTTCTGGTCGAGTTTACGACCTTGAGGTGAAAGATAGATTACTTTCGTCTTTCCCGGTGCTGCTTGCTTGGCAGTTTGGATAGCATCGCGCAAAGGCTGAACCATCATTAACATGCCAGGACCACCACCGTAAGGTCTGTCATCAACAGTGCGATGTTTATCATGAGTGAAATCGCGAGGATTCCATGTCTCAATAGATAAAAGACCTTTTTTAACCGCTTGACCTGTTACTCCAAAATCAGTAACAGAACGGAACATTTCAGGAAACAGGCTAATAATGCCAACCCACATGTGTTCTCTCGCTCTGTAATTTGGAGTTAGAATCCAGGATCCCAGTCAACTTCGATCCGGCGAGCTTCGCGATCAACTTTCTTGATCACTTGCTCTTCAAGGTACGGTACTAACCGTTCCTTTTGGCCAAAAGCATCTTTAAGATTTGCTTTGATTACTAGAACATCGTTCGAGCCAGTTTCTAATAGGTCAGTGACCTCACCAAGGTCGTAACCTTTAGTGGTAAAAACTTGCATACCGAACAATTCGCGCCAGTAGAATTCATCTTCTGACAATTCAGGTAACGAAGCAGGGTCAATAGCAATTTCAAAGTTAGTCATCAGTTGCGCGTCTTCACGAACATCTAATCCCGCTAGCTTACATACATAACCTTGGCCATGACGTTTCCAGCTCTCAACTTTGTACTCAACCCACTTACCCTTTAGGTTTAAATACCAAGGGCTGTAATCAAATATGCTTTCAGCATTGTCTGTGTAGGAGAACACTTTGAGCCAGCCACGAATACCATAGGTAGACCCAAGTTTACCCATGACAATTCTATTATTTTGCTCGCTCATAGTTTCTTTACCCTTCATCGACATAAGCTATTTCTCTTTAAAAAAGAATTAAGCCGCTTTTTGAGCGTCTTTAACTAGCTTAGCTACACGATCAGATAGAGATGCGCCTTGACCAACCCAGTGGTTAACACGATCTAGGTCTAGACGTAGACCTTCTTCTTGACCTTGAGCTGTAGGGTTAAAGAAACCTACTTTCTCGATGAAACGGCCAGTTGCAGCGTTACGGCTATCCGCAACTACGATTTGATAAAATGGGCGCTTCTTTGCACCGTGACGTGCCAAACGAATGGTTACCATGTCGTCCTCTTTGCTTTCTTAATAAAATAATTAACCCCAAGTATAAGTAAATAGCTTGGGGTCTCGTGCCAAATTAAAGCCCCGGAATTTTACTCTTATTCCGGTGCAATGCAAGGGCTTTAGCTATTTTTTCACCAACATAGCTGCCGTACACTTTCTGTGACACGGCTAACACTATGAAAAGTAACGTAGCTAAAGCTTACATTTGTAGATTATCGACCAAACGGGTTAAAGCCACCACCCATTCCGCCCATACCTCCACCGCCGCCCATCATGCCTTGCATGTTGCGCATCATGCCTTTCATGCCACCTTTCTGCATCTTCTTCATCATCTTCTGCATTTGGGTGAACTGCTTAAGCATACGGTTTACATCTTGTACCTGTGTACCAGAACCAGCGGCAATACGCTTTTTGCGTGAGCCTTTGATTAGGTCAGGGCGTTGACGCTCTTTCATGGTCATAGAGTTGATGATCGCTTCCATCTGCTTGAACATCTTGTCATCAACTTTATCTTTAACGTTATCTGGTAGCTGAGACATGCCTGGAAGCTTATCCATCATGCCCATCATTCCGCCCATGTTTTGCATCTGACCTAGCTGTTCACGGAAGTCTTCAAGGTCAAAGCCTTTCTTCTCTTTGAACTTCTTAGCCAGTTTCTCTGCTTTCTCGGTATCAACGTTTTTCTGTAGGTCTTCAATAAGAGACAGTACGTCGCCCATACCTAAGATACGAGAAGCAACACGATCTGGGTGGAACGGTTCTAGTGCGTCAGTCTTTTCACCAACACCCAAGAATTTAATCGGCTTGCCTGTGATATGACGAACAGACAGAGCAGCACCACCACGCGCATCACCATCAACTTTCGTCAAGATAACACCGGTTAGTGGTAGCGCATCACCAAAGGCTTTTGCAGTGTTCGCAGCATCTTGACCTGTCATTGCATCAACAACGAACAGTGTCTCTACTGGTTTAATTGCAGTATGAAGCTCTTTGATCTCGCCCATCATCTCTTCATCGATAGCCAAACGACCCGCAGTATCGACAAGTAGCACGTCGTAGAATTTCTTCTTCGCGTGGTCGATTGCAGCGTTTGCAATATCAAGAGGTTTTTGATCAGCTGAAGATGGGAAGAAGTCTACGCCAACATCGCTTGCTAACGTTTCAAGCTGTTTGATTGCCGCTGGACGGTAAACGTCGGCAGACACAACCAAGACTTTCTTCTTGTCACGCTCAGTTAGAAGCTTAGATAGCTTACCTACCGATGTGGTTTTACCCGCACCTTGTAGACCCGCCATTAAGATAACGGCTGGCGGCTGCGCTGCTAGGTTAAGAGCCTCGTTAGACTCACCCATCACCGCTTCAAGTTCAGCTTGAACGATCTTAATGAATTCTTGACCAGGCGTTAGAGATTTAGAAACCTCAACACCCACAGCGCCTTCTTTTACGCGCTTAACAAAATCGCGGACAACGGGCAGTGCAACGTCGGCTTCAAGTAGCGCCATACGTACTTCACGCAGCGTCTCTTTAATATTGTCTTCGGTCAGACGACCTTTACCGCTGATGTTCTTCAGCGTTTTGGATAGACGATCCGTTAAATTATCAAACATAGTTTTCTCTTCGCTCAAAACTGCGACTATTACTGTGAGTATACATTAGCGCGGATTAGAGTCATACCCGTTGTAGAGCGTTAATCATCCGTGCTTGTGATGTGAGACATTATTCACTTGGAATTGAATGAGGTTCGCCATAGCCCCAAAGAGCGATGCGAGGTATAATTCGCCAATTAGTAATCATTAAAATGGATACCATGGACAGTCTTATTGCGATCGCAGCAGCCTTTCTTTATACAATGGCGATTTCCACGATCATTCCAGGTCTCGTGCACCAAACAGGAATCCGTGTAAAAACGGTGTTTATCAGCGCATTACTTGCTCTAGCTTTCCATGCTTGGTTGCTTGGCGATTTGATTTTTAATGCCAGTGGCCAAAACCTCAGTATCTTGAACGTTGCTTCATTAATCAGTTTAATCATATCTGTGGTAATGAGCGGTGCAATGCTCAAAACCCGCTTGTGGTTCATCTTGCCTGTTGTTTATAGTTTCGCAGCGCTTAACCTCATGGCAGCAACGTTTCTTCCAAGTACCTTCATCAAACATCTAGAGAATGACCCGAAACTGCTCGTACACATCTCTTTGGCCTTGTTCTCATACGCGACGCTGACTATCGGTGCGTTATACGCCTTGCAACTCGCGTGGCTTGATCACAAGCTTAAAAAGAAAAAAGCCTTAGTGATTAACCCTAACCTACCTCCTTTAATGATGGTAGAGAGACAGCTTTTCAAGATCATTCTGATTGGTAATGGTTTATTAACGGGTACTTTGCTGACTGGCCTTATCTTCGTACAAGATATGTTTGCTCAAGGAAAGGCGCACAAAGCGGTATTGTCTTTTATCGCTTGGGTTATCTACTCCATCCTTTTATGGGGTCACTACCAAAAAGGTTGGCGTGGACAGAAAGTCACTTGGTTCGCACTTGCCGGCGCCAGCATGCTCACATTGGCCTACTTCGGTAGCCGCTTCGTTCAGGAAATCATCCTGAACTAGTCTGTAAAATAAAGGCAAGGTCTCACACACCTTGCCTTTAAAATATTGAGTCCGTTAGATTCAATTGACATCTCGACCATGTTCGGTCATAAATTAATCAAGATACACAAATAGGAAAAGAATAGTTTTGGACGACATATCAACGGGTATCTTATTTGCGCTACTCGCGTGTCTCATTGTAATTTCTGGTTATTTCTCTGGTTCCGAAACGGGCATGATGTCCTTGAACCGCTACCGTTTAAAGCACTTGGCCAATACGGGTCATAAAGGTGCCAAACGCGTAGAAAAACTTCTGAACCGCCCAGACAGATTGATTGGCCTCATTCTCATCGGCAACAATCTCGTCAACATTCTTGCATCTGCGATCGCTACTATTCTTGGTATGCGCATCTACGGGGATATCGGTGTGGCTATCGCTACTGGTACCCTGACTCTCGTGATCCTAGTATTCGCCGAGGTAACCCCAAAGACCATCGCTTCTCTATTTCCTGAACGTGTCTCTTACGCGAGTAGTATCCTTTTAATGATACTGATGAAGGTGCTATCACCATTGGTGATCTTAGTGAACTTCATTACCAACGGCTTCATTCGTATCTTAGGCGTTAAAGCCAGCCATGATGCAACCGACCACTTGAGCTCCGAAGAGCTTAGAACCGTGGTAAATGAAGCCGGTAGCTTAATCCCTCAACGTCACCAAGATATGTTGGTGTCTATTCTGGATTTAGAGCACGTCACCGTGAACGACATCATGGTGCCGCGTAATGAGATTACTGGTATCGACATCAATGACGACTGGAAATCGATCGTTCGTCAACTTACCCACTCGCCTCATGGTCGCGTAGTGCTGTACCGTGACCAAATAGATGAAGTGGTCGGCATGCTTAGGCTGCGTGAAGCTTACCGTCTGATGCTTGAAAAGAACGAATTCAATAAAGAAACCCTGTTGCGTGCCGCGGATGAGATCTACTTTATTCCTGAAGCGACACCACTCAATATTCAACTGCTTAAGTTTCAACGCAATAAGCAGCGCATCGGTTTGATTGTTGATGAGTATGGCGACATCAATGGTTTGGTTACATTAGAAGATATTCTAGAAGAGATCGTAGGTGAGTTTACCACCTCAATCACCCCAAGCTTATCTGAAGAGATTACTCCGCAAAGCGATGGCAGCTTCTTGATTGAAGGCAGTGCCAATATCCGAGATATCAACAAAGGCTTACAGTGGGCACTGCCTACCGATGGCCCAAGAACGCTGAATGGTTTGATACTGGAACACCTTGAAGATATTCCAGAGAGTCACCTCAGTGTTCAGGTAGCCAGCCACCCAATGGAAATTGTTGAGCTTGAAGAGAACCGCATCAAACTGGTTCGCGTGTTCCCACAGATCGTGAACGGCTAACTGAGTTATCACTGAATCTCTGTCTCGCCCTAAAATACGTTGACGAAAAAGGCCCGGTTCATTGAACCGGGCCTTTTAGTATCTAACTCGCCCTATCTAGGGTAGCTATCAATGACTAGTCGATCTTAAGCTCTTGCAGCATAGACTCTGGCAGTGCCAGTTCATCATTCTTGTTTACAGAGATGCCTGCAGCGATGATCGCATTCGCGATCTCTTTCGCTTCATCCAAAGAGTGCATTGCCGCGGTACCACATTGGTATTCGTTCAGCTCAGGGATCTTATTCTGGTTCTCAACTTTCAGTACGTCTTGCATCGCTGCCAACCAACCGTCAGCCACTTGTTGCTCTGTAGGCGTACCAATCAGGCTCATGTAGAAACCCGTGCGACAGCCCATCGGTGAGATATCGATGATCTCTACATCTGAACCGTTCAATTGATTACGCATGAAACCAGCGTATAGGTGCTCTAGAGTATGGATACCTTTCTCAGATAGGATGTCTTTGTTTGGCGCAGTAAAACGCAGGTCAAACACAGTGATGGTATCCCCTTTTGGGGTTTGCATTGTTTTAGCAACACGAACGGCAGGTGCGTTCATGCGTGTGTGATCAACAGTGAAACTATCTAATAAAGGCATTGCTCTTCTCCATGACGGCTGGCTTTAGAAAAACCAGCTTCGATTGTCTTCTAGTTCTTTTCGGCACTGTTTCAGCTGCCATCCATAATCTTTTGCTTGCTGTTCGACTTTGCGCGCCACCTTAATTAGCGATGGCTTGCTGTTGTATGACTTGCGCTTATAACCACCACGGCCTTCATGATAAGCCAGGTATTGGTTATATGGGTCCCATAGTGAGATGCCCAATTGACGACGCGTCTCGCTGGTATACCAACCGATGAACATCAATGCATCATCAAAGTTGGTTCTTGAACCACCGTTATTGGTCGCCTTTTGGAAGTCTTCCCAAGCAGGATCTTGAGCTTGTGCATAACCGTAGGCACTGCTTACACGCCCCCACGGTATAAAGCCAAGAATGTAATCTTTAGGTGGGCGCGCATCATGACGATAGCTACTCTCTTGTTTCACAAAAGCCATCGCAACGTTAATCGGCGTTCCCCATTCTTCTTGCATATCCAAGGCATCTTCATACCATGAAGGGTGCTCTCGAAAGATGCTACACAAATTATCTTGCTGCTTTGGCGGTGGCGTTGCACATCCAACCAACAGGCTAGAGACAACACCAACAGTCACTACAGGTAACCATTTACTACTCACTCGAGTAGGCTGACCTAATAAGGCTTGCTTCCTTTCCACCAAAGTCTCGCTATGCTTTTAAATACGAAAAATAATCCGCTAAGAAGCTATCAAAATCTTGAGTGCTTGCTTCTTCACTTTGTTGCTGAGCAATCACAGAACGTTGAACTTCTGCTTCCATCAACTCAGCTGAATATACTTTGTATTGGTGCGCTTTGTGTTGCTGAGCGTACGTTTTACCTAACGCGCAACCCACTTTACCTAAGCCGCCCAATTTTTTGGTCTCTTCTAGCAACTGGCCAGAAATAGTTAGCTCAGGGTTATCAATCCAAGCCTCAAGCGTATCGCATGTTTCTTGGTATGCACGACCACCTTGTTCAGCGTCCATCATCTCGGCAATAGAGCGCAGATCTTTGAAGACACGCTTCGCCCAATCTTGCAGAGACAATCGCTCACCATGACAACCGATTTGCAGCTCTAGACCAACCTGACGACCTTGTAGGATCACCTTGTTCCAGTTATCGCGCCAGCATTCAAGCTCGCAGTTATCCATCTCAGCAGAGTCCGTTAGCACACTCCACGTTAGGAATAAGTCTAGGAAGCGAACCTGCTGCTCATTGATACCAATTGAGCTGAATGGGTTTACATCTAAAGAACGAACCTCAATGTACTCAACACCACCGCGTGCCAATGCTTCAGATGGTTTCTCACCACTCTTCGCGACACGCTTAGGGCGGATTGGAGCGTAAAGCTCATTTTCAATTTGCAGTACGTTGCTATTCAACTGACGGTATTCACCATCAACCTTAGTGCCAATCTCGGCAAATTCTTCTGATGGTGTGCGAATCGCTTGATTCAAACCTTCAAGGTATTGGTCTAGGCTGTTGAAACCAATCTTCAACACACTTTGCGCACTGTTCGTGTAGCCAAGGTCGCTCAGGCGCAGTGCCGTTGCTTTTGGCAGATACAATGTCTCGCCAATCTTTTCAAAAGGCAGGTTTATCTCTCTTCCTTTGATGAAAGAAGAACATAGCGCAGGTGAAGCACCGAAGAAGTATGGGATTAACCAACCAAAGCGGTAGTAGTTACGAATCAAACCAAAGTAAGCATCTGACTTAGATTCACAACGCGCTTCTTCAGTTTGCTCTCCAAACAGGCTATCCCAAAAGCTTTCTGGGAAAGAGAAGTTGAAGTGAACACCAGAGATAATCTGCATCAGGCTACCGTAACGACGTTTTAGGCCTTCACGATATAGGGTCTTCATCTTACCGTTATTCGAGGTGCCGTATTGCGCTAGCTGAATGTAATCTTCACTGCCAACGTAACAAGGCATAGAAAGCGGCCATAGTTTTTCGCCGTCTAACTTGGTTTGCGTGAAGTGGTGGATATCAGACAACTGATTCAAAAGCGTCGGAACGTCGTTAGAAACAGGCGTGATAAATTCCAGTAGCGACTCAGAGAAATCGGTCGTTACCCATTCGTTCATCAACGCAGATCCCAAAGCCTCAGGGTGCGGCCCAGTAGCAAGGTGCCCATCTTCCGTGTAGCGTAATGTTTCCCTTTCAACACCACGACCAAATTGAGAGAAGGTCTTAGGGTTGGTTGCAACTTGCTTTAGTCGCGCAGCAAAATCAGTCAAAATTCAGTTCACTTATCTTATATTGTTCTGATTAGAACTATCATAAATTAGGTTGGAGGAGAAAAGTAGAGTCTCTTCCCTCCCCCTTTAATGTGTACTCTAACGAATGATTTCAAGCTCTTCTATTGGAATATCTAACTTTTCTAATTGCGGGCGAAGCGAAGTCGCGTCACCAACAACGATTATTTGATAATCATTCGGGTCAAACCATTTCTTAGATAGCTCGTTTAAGGTCTCTTTTGAAACCGTTTCAACTATCTGATTACGCTGTTGTAGGTAATCTTCATCAAGGCTCAATGCAACAATATTACTCAACAACCCCGCCTTTTGACTTGGCGTTTCGTATTTAAGTGCATCTTGTTGACCGACGGCAAGGCGCATAAATTTCACCTCTTCGTCAGTTAATCCACTTTGGCTAAACTCATTCAGCTCATTAATAAACTCTTGAATCGATGGAACCGTCGCATTCGCCCTTACCTGCGCGCTAAATACCACTGCGCCAGTTTCACGAGTACTTGCGAAGTAACCGCTTGCACCGTAAGTGTAGGCTTTGTCTTCACGTAGGTTCTGGTTGATACGGCTATTGAAGTTGCCCGCTAAGTTAAAGTTAGCTAACTGGCTCAAATACAATTCACCCGTTGCATCAAACGGCAGGCCTTTACGAACCAAGCGAACAATGCTTTGCGGCGCACCCGGTTTATCGACTAAGTACAGGTGCTGACCAGAAAGCTCTTTGACGATCTGTGGACGCGTTAATGGTGCCGCATCGCCTTGCCACTCTTCAAAGAATTGTAGCTGTTTCCCTACCTCTTTCTTCGAGATGTCTCCCACCACAACAATATTGGCACCTTCTGGTGTGTAATGTTGCGCATAGAATTTTTTCACATCGTCTAAGGTCAATTTCGATAGAGATTCCTTAGTACCATCACTTGCACGAGCAAAAACAGTGTCACCAAACAGCACTTCACGGGTTGCTTGAGAAGCCATCCAACTTGGCTGCTGATGCTGATACACAACGCCTTCTAGCATCTGTTTCTTAACGCGCTCAAAATCTTGCTCATCGAACTTAGGATCGAATAGAACCTCTTGCACAATCGCTAAGGTTTGAGGCAAGTTTTTCTCTAGCGTCGAGACTGAAATATCTGTGGTGTAGCTGCCCGCACTAATGCTCACGCTGCTACCAAGTTTATCTAAGGTCGCTTGTAACTCTTCAACGGTTCGTTTAGTTGAGCCTTCTTCCATCATCGAAGCCGTTAGGTTCGCTAGGCCTTCTTGCCCTTTGCGAACATAGCGTTCGCCTGCAGGCAATTGAATTTGCAGCTGTACTGTCGGCGTTTCACTGGTCACGGTACCAATTAAGTCAGTGCCATTTGCAAAGTGCATGCGGTACAACTCAGGCATGGTCGCCTCAACACCAAAGTTCACTTCTGGCATCACACTGCGATCAAAGGTATCCGGTGCCTTTCTGAAATCCAGTTGATCTTCCGTCACCTTGCTGTATTCCGGCAACGTACGTGGTGGCGTGGTAAAGGTCGCTTCACGAACCGCCAAATCGAGCTTTTTCTTAGGAACCACACTCAAGGTAACCTTGTGCTTACCTTCGATGAAATCTTGGTATGCCTTGCTCACGCTCTCAGGCGTCACCGCTCGGATTTGATCGAGTTGTGATTCAATGCGATCAGGCTGACCATAGAAGGTTTGGTTCGACGCGAGTTGCGACACCTTACCTTTAACGCTTTGCAATGCAAAAACAGCATTCGCTTCGGCCATGCCAGTGATCTGGTCTAAACGCTCTTGCTCAACGCCCTCTTTCGAGAATTGCTCCAGGGTATCCATCAGCTCTTTATTGAGAACCGTCAAATCGCCTTTTTCACCTGAGTTGCCCATTGCATACACGTACATGGTACACGCCAACTCAGCACAATCATGGAAAGAGCCAGCGCTGACGGCCTTCTGCGTTTTTACGAGGTTTTGATATAGGTAACTGTTGGTACCTGAACCTAACACGTTAGACAATGCATTCAGTGAAGCTTGCGTCTCTTCACCGCGATACGTTGTTGGCCACCCCACCAGCACCATCGGCTGACGAATATTGTCTTCTAAGGTGATGTATTTATCTTCTGTTAGAACAGCAGGTTGCTTCTCTGCCGCCTTCACTTCAGGGCCTTGAGGAATTGAACCAAAGTACTTGTTAACCCATTCTAGCGTGTCATCAACGTCGATATCACCACCAATCGTTAACACGGCATTGTTTGGGCCGTACCAACGCAGGAAGAACGCTTTAAGATCATTCACGTCAACACGGTCAAGATCTTCAACATAGCCGATTGGTTGCCAAGAGTAAGGGTGACCTTCAGGGTAAAGCGCTTCGCCCATGCGTTCCCACATCAAGCCGTAAGGACGATTTTCGTAGCTCTGCGCTCGCTCGTTCTTGACCGTGCCTCTTTGAACCTCAAATTTCTTCTGAGAAACAGCATCCAACAAGAAGCCCATTCGGTCTGATTCTAACCACAACATTTTCTCAAGTTGGTTAGAAGGAACAGTTTCAAAATAGTTGGTGCGGTCACGGTTGGTCGTGCCGTTTAACGAACCACCCGCTTCGGTAATGATCTTAAAGTGCTGTTGGTCACCAACGTTCTCTGAACCCTGGAACATCATGTGCTCAAAGAAGTGAGCAAATCCCGACTTGCCTATCTCTTCACGTGCTGAACCGACGTGATAAGTTACATCAACATGCACCAACGGATCGGAATCATCAGGGGAAAGAATAACTGTCAGACCGTTTTCAAGCTGATACTTGGTGTAAGGAATCACTACTTTATCTTTAGAGGGCTTAACCTCTTCTAACAGAGTGACACCTTCAGGTAACGAGGAAAAGAAGGGCGTTGAGCTAGGTACATTGTAAGAACAGCCAGCAATGGCGATAAGAGAAAATGTACCAAGTAAAACCTTTTTCATAGGTTCTCCTTAGAAAAAACCGAAGTAGATAGCAGCAAGTAAGCTATAGCGAGCGGCTTTGCCAATCGCTATCAAAATAACGCTAGGGATGAATTTCATTCTTAGCCAACCCGCAGCGAGACACAAAGGGTCACCAATGATCGGTAACCAACTAAATAACAGTGTCCAGTAGCCATAGCGACTCAGCCAAGCCATAGCCTTATGACCATGCTTTTCAGATTGAGTTCGATTAGGCAACCACAAACCAATCCAATAGTTAGTCAGGCCGCCTAAGGTATTGCCTAATGTCGCCACTAGAATGATCGATGAGGTTGAAAACTGATCTAAGCTCAATGCAGCCACAAGGCTAGCTTCTGAACCACCGGGGAGTAACGTGGCACTCAAGAAGCCACTGATGAAGAGTACCCACAGCGCCGAGTCCGAGAACCACAGCGCGATATTTTCAAAAAGGGAGTTAAAAAATTCTAACACTGCCTATCAACTTTCTTGCATTTTAAGTAGCACCTTGCCTCTGGTGTGTCCGGTTTCAACCTGCAGGTGCGCCGACTGCGCCTCGTCTAACTGGTAGATACCTTGAATTTCTGTTTTGAGCAATCCGACACTGACCATGTAAAGCATAGTGTCCATTTGCTCAGGGTTTGGTTCAACCAGCATGCCTGATGCAGTAAAACCTAATAGTGTTGCTTTCTCACAGATAAGTTCTGCAGATAGAGTCGGTACTGTCACTACTCGCGCGCCATCTTTTAGGCACTTCAATGCATCAAGCGCGGTATCGCCACCGACCAAATCAATCAACACATCGACATCAGATACTCTTTCTGATGCTGGCGCAAACTTATAGTTAATCGCGTGAGCACCTAGCGTCGCAAGGTAATCAAGATTGGCTTCGCTGCAGGTTGTGTAAACCTCAGCTTTTGCTGCCACTGCAATTTGAACCGCAAGGTGACCAACGCCGCCCGCGCCCGCTAAAATAAGCACGCGGTCGCCTTCTTTCACTTCGGCTTTGTTGAGCGCTTGTGCCGCTGTTTGACTCGCAAGTGGTAATGCAGCTGCCGCTTCTAGAGTGACAGAATCAGGAACCATACTTAATGCAGCTTCTGGAACACACACATATTGGCTGTAACCGCCACCTTGCAGTGGAAAACCAATAAAGCCAGCCACGTTATCACCAACAGTAAAGCGTTCAGCCTGTTCGCCTAGCGAGACAATTTGCCCTGAAATATCGTAGCCAGGCACCCAAGGCAGGTTATCTTTGTTTTGTGCTGCCGCCCAACCAAGACCCGCTCGGGTTTTGACATCAATCGGATTAATGCCTGAAAAGGAAACTTTAACCACCACTTCTCCAGCCTTAGGCTCAGGGATCGCACTGGTTTGAATACTTAGGTTTTCGACGCCGCCGAATTGAGTAATCGCAATCTGTTTATTTTCCATTCCACATTTCCTTGATTGATAAAAGCCCTAGTGAGCAAGCACCCTAATTAATAAAAAGAAAGGGATGCGAAAGCATCCCTTTGACTATAAACCATTTAATAAGGCTAAGTTAACCGCTCATTCGTAAATTGACGACCAATTAACGTAACGATACATGACCCAGCAAATCCACTAGCCCACGAGAGCTAATAGAATGCCCGCCGCAACCGCACTACCAAGTACACCGGCTACGTTCGGACCCATTGCATGCATCAATAAGAAGTTCTGAGGGTTTGCCTCAAGACCAACCTTGTTCACAACACGTGCCGCCATTGGAACCGCCGATACGCCAGCTGCGCCAATCAGTGGGTTGATGTCCTCTTTCGAGAATCGGTTCAACACCTTAGCCATCAATACACCACCCGCCGTACCGATACTGAACGCGACCGCACCTAAACCTAGAATACCCAATGTTTCTAAGTTCAAGAACGTATCCGCTTGAAGCTTAGAACCAACCCCTAGACCTAGGAAAATAGTTACAACGTTAATCAGTTCGTTTTGAGCTGTTTTTGAAAGGCGATCAACCACACCCGCTTCACGCATTAAGTTACCCAAACAGAACATACCAACTAGAGGTGTTGCTGAAGGTAGGAACAAAATCGTCATCAGTAGTACAGCAAGCGGGAAAAGAATCTTCTCGGCTTTGCTAACGTGACGAAGTTGAGCCATCTTAATTTTGCGCTCTTCAGGAGACGTTAACGCTTTCATGATTGGTGGCTGAATGATCGGAACCAAAGCCATGTAGCTATAAGCCGCTACTGCAATGGCACCTAAAAGATCCGGAGATAACTTACTCGCCAAGAAGATCGCAGTTGGGCCATCGGCACCACCAATGATCGCAATTGACGAAGCATCGGCCATCGAGAACTCCATTCCTGGAACGTAGTTCAGCAAGATCGCGCCAAATAGCGTCGCGAAGATACCAAACTGAGCCGCAGCCCCTAGCCACAACGTTTTAGGGTTCGCAATCAACGCACCGAAGTCCGTCATCGCACCAACACCCATAAAGATCAGCAGTGGGAAAATACCTGTCTCAATACCAATGTAGTAGACGTAGTAGAGCAAACCACCTGGATCAGTAAACCCAGCATTTGGAATGTTTGCTAATACAGCACCAAAACCAATAGGCAGTAGAAGTAACGGTTCAAATCCTTTACGAATTGCCAAAAACAACAGTAAGCAACCAACCAGCATCATACAGATCTGGCCGAACTCAAAGTTCGCAATCCCTGTTTCAGACCATAAGGTCATCAATCCTTCCATGGTACTCCCTTACGCTAAGCTTAGTAGTGGAGCGCCTACAGTAACTGCATCGCCTTCTTTAACATTCAATTCTTGAACGATACCACCACGAGCAGCACGAACTTCCGTTTCCATCTTCATCGCTTCTAGGATTAGTAGAACGTCGCCTTCAGAAACCTCAGTACCCGCCTGAACGTTTACTTTAAAGATGTTACCCGCCAATGGAGCTGGAACCGCTTCAGCGTCAGACGCTGCTACTGGTGCAGCCTGAGCAGGTTTTGCAGATGGCGCCACCGATGTCAGTTCACCTTGTGGGCCAACTTCAACATCGTAAACTTGACCATCAACCTTCACGCTGTAGCTTTCAATACCACCAGAAGCTTGTACAGGAGCTGCAGCAACTGGAGCCGCAACTTCTAGCGTTGGTGCAGGTTCAAATGCTTCAGGATTACGACGGTTCTTAAGGAACTTAAGACCCACTTGTGGGAAGAGCGCGTAAGTCAGTACATCATCAACCGTATCTTCAGCTAGAGAGATACCCTCTGATTTCGCTTTCTCTAACAGATCCGTCGTTAACGTATCCATTTCAGACTTAAGTAAATCAGCAGGACGACAAGTAATCGGCTCTGCACCGTCTAGAACTTTCGCTTGCAGTTCAGCATCCACTTCAGCAGGAGCTTGACCGTATTCACCTTTCAGTAGACCAGCAGTCTCTTTCGTGATGCTCTTATAGCGTTCGCCCGTTAAGACGTTAATAACCGCTTGAGTACCGACAATCTGAGAAGTTGGTGTTACTAAAGGAATGTAACCAAGCTCTTTACGTACGCGTGGGATCTCTTCTAGAACTTCATCCATGCGATCGGCGGCGCCTTGCTCTTTAAGCTGGCCTTCCATGTTAGTTAACATTCCGCCAGGAACTTGAGCGATTAAGATGCGAGAATCGACACCTTTTAGCTGACCTTCCCATTTCGCGTACTTTTTACGTACATCACGGAAGTAAGCCGCGATGGGTTCGATTTGGTCTAGTTTAAGATTCGTGTCGCGCTCTGTACCTTCTAACATCGCAACAACCGTTTCGGTTGGCGTATGACCGTAAGTACAGCTCATTGAAGAAATAGCGGTATCTAGAATGTCGATACCCGCTTCAACGGCTTTAACCGCTGTTGCAGTCGATAGACCAGTTGTCGCGTGGCTATGCAGTGCTAGAGGAACGTCACACGATGCTTTGATACGTGTAATCAGCTCTTCTGCTTCATACGGCTTTAATAAACCTGACATATCTTTGATACATAGTGAGTGACAACCTAGGTCCTCTAGGCGCTTAGCCAAATCAACCCAAGTATCTGAATTGTGGACCGGACTGGTTGTGTAAGACAACGTACCTTGAGCGTGGCCACCAACGTCGATCGTTGCTTTCACTGCTTTTTCAAAGTTACGTACGTCATTCATCGCATCAAAGATACGGAATACGTCCATGCCGTTTTTATGGGCACGTTCAACAAATTTTTCTACTACATCATCCGCGTAGTGACGGTAACCCAACAGGTTTTGACCACGCAGTAGCATCTGCATTGGTGTGTTTGGCATCGCTTTTTTAAGTTCACGTAAACGCTCCCATGGATCTTCTCCAAGAAAACGGATACACGAATCAAATGTCGCGCCGCCCCAAGTCTCTAGAGACCAGTAACCGACTTTATCCAGTTCTGCCGCAATTGGCAGCATATCTTCGATACGCATACGAGTAGCAAATAGTGACTGGTGCGCGTCACGAAGTACCACATCTGTGATAGCTAGTGGTTTAGACATGCTCATAAACTCCTTTTTAATCCTTTAAATGCTACTTAGCAGTAGACGCACGGTATTGATGAACCGCGGCCGAAATTGCAGCCACTACCTGTGGACTAACAGCTGAAGGGTTTGATTGTGATTTTTGAATTTTTTTAGGTGCTGCGATCGGCTCTGGTACTTCTTCTGGTACCAGTTTTGACATCAACCGAACGAGGTAAACTAGAATAGTTAGGAAAATAAAGACAACGGACATCCCCGTTATCATTAGAGTCGCCGCATCTCCTAGCAGGCTTCCAATATTAGTCATGTTGCTTCCTTTCTTCGTCATCCTGACATACGTACAGGATTTCAGCGAATAGTGATCCCGACCCATGGATTATCTCGATTGGTAAAAGTTTGTCAATTTTGTTTAAGGTTCTGTTACGGATAACGCACACATAAGGTTAATTATTCGCCTATCAGATCACATAAATCTGTCAAATACGTCATTTTCAGATATTTAAACTGTGACTTAAACGGGGCTTTTCTGGGAATTGATATGAGAAAGGTGGAATAACAAAGAAGCAATCAAGAACTACTTTAAATACAACAAGTTAAACAACGAACAAATTTAACATTGTCGCAACAAATTTGCAGCAGACATAAAAAAAAGCCTCGTATAAACGAGGCTTTTTTAATAATGTGGCGCGCTCTGGAGGATTCGAACCTCCGACCGCCTGGTTCGTAGCCAGGTACTCTATCCAGCTGAGCTAAGAGCGCACGGTTTTAATATCAATTCATTGTTACTCACAACGTATCAATATAAGGATTTCATTCTCATAAGAAAGAAGCCCTAAATAGTGGCGCGTCCTGGAGGATTCGAACCTCCGACCGCCTGGTTCGTAGCCAGGTACTCTATCCAGCT
>NZ_JBFSUR010000009.1:0-145200 GCF_041467535.1 Vibrio sp. 10N.247.311.47 | reverse complement strand
CTCGCATCTCGCATCTCGCATCTCGCATCTCGCATCTCGCATCTCGCATCTCGCAAGCATAAAAAAACGCACAACCTAAGTCATGCGTTTTATATTTAAGCCTTTGATTTATCAATCACTTCGTTAGTGCATGACCTCTTCTTTAGCACCAACATAGATGAAATCCAATTCGTCTTTTTTCAGGGATACTTTAACCGTACCGCCATCAACCAAGCTACCGAACAGTAACTCGTTAGCAAGTGGTTTCTTAAGCTTCTCTTGAATAACACGTCCCATTGGACGAGCACCCATGGTCTTGTCATAGCCTTTATCAGCTAACCAGTGACGAGCATCCTCAGAAACCTCTAAAGACACGCCACGAGCGTCCAGTTGAACCTGAAGCTCGACAATGAACTTATCAACTACTTGGCTAATCACACTTGGGTCAAGGCTGTTGAACCAAATGATATTATCAAGACGGTTACGGAACTCAGGAGTAAATACCTTCTTGATTTCGCCCATCGCATCTGGCGCATGATCTTGTTGGATCAGGCCGATCGATTTCTTCTCGGTTTCAGCCACACCTGCGTTGGTCGTCATCACTAGAATCACATTACGGAAGTCCGCTTTGCGACCATTGTTGTCAGTTAGCGTGCCGTTATCCATTACCTGCAGTAGCAAGTTAAAGATATCTGGGTGAGCTTTCTCGATTTCATCCAGTAACACAACAGAGTGCGGGTTCTTGATTACGGCATCCGTTAGCAAACCACCTTGGTCGTAACCAACATAACCAGGAGGCGCACCAATCAAGCGGCTCACTGAGTGTCGCTCACCGTACTCAGACATATCAAAGCGCAGAAGCTCAATACCCATCAACTTAGACAGCTGAACAGTCACCTCTGTTTTACCGACACCAGTAGGACCAGCAAACAAGAATGAACCAACAGGTTTATTGTCTGCACCCAATCCAGCACGGGTCAGCTTAATCGCTTCACTCAATACATCGATTGCAGGGTCTTGTCCGAATACCAACATTTTCATGCGCTCATCCAGCTTCTGGAGTGTATCTTTGTCTGAAGACGATACTGACTTTTCAGGAATACGCGCCATTTTCGCAACCATTGACTCAATATCAGCCACGCTTACCGTTTTCTTACGACGGCTTGCAGGTGCCAAACGACTACGAGCGCCCGCTTCATCGATTACGTCAATGGCCTTATCAGGAAGGTGGCGTTCATTAATGTATTTAGCTGACAGTTCCACAGCGGCACGCAACGCTTTGTTGGTGTAGCGCACTTCGTGGTGAGCTTCGTATTTTGGCTTCAAGCCAATCAGGATCTTGGTCGTATCGTCTAGCGATGGTTCAATAATATCTATTTTCTGGAAGCGACGAGCTAAAGCACGCTCCTTCTCAAAAATACTGCTGTACTCTTGGTACGTTGTTGAACCGATGCAACGTAATTTGCCACTGCTTAGTAGTGGTTTAATTAAGTTTGCCGCATCAACCTGACCACCCGATGCAGCCCCGGCACCGATAATGGTGTGGATCTCATCGATGAACAGAATCGCGTCTTCTTCTTTCTCCAGTTGCTTAAGAATCGCTTTAAAACGTTTCTCAAAGTCACCACGATATTTGGTTCCGGCTAACAGTGAACCGATATCTAGAGAATAAATTACGCTGCTCTGAATGATTTCAGGCACTTGTCCTTCAACGATGCGCCATGCAAGACCTTCCGCGATGGCAGTTTTACCTACCCCCGCTTCACCCACTAACAGAGGGTTGTTCTTACGACGACGACACAGAACTTGGATAGTGCGTTCCAGCTCTTTGTCACGACCGATTAGTGGGTCAATATTGCCCTGCTTTGCGACTTCGTTAAGGTTAGTAGCAAAATTTTCTAAACGGTCTTCAGAGTTAGCTTCTTCAGCATTTTCTGCACCACCAAATGAATCGGATGATGAAGGACTGTCGCCTTCGTTGCTCGCTTTGGTAATACCGTGTGAGATGAAGTTAACAATATCTAAGCGACTAATGTCGTTTTTCTTAAGAAGATATGCCGCGTGAGATTCTTGCTCACTAAAAATAGCCACAAGTACGTTAGCACCTGTTACTTCGCTGCGACCTGAAGATTGAACATGAAAAACAGCGCGTTGAAGTACTCGTTGGAAGCTCAACGTAGGCTGAGTTTCGCGAGTTTCGTCGCTTTCAGGGATAAGTGGGGTCGTTTGATCGATAAAAATATCGAGCTCATTGCGAAGAGCATCGAGATCAGCCTGACAAGCTTGGAGCGCTTCCTTGGCCGCATCATTTTCTAATAATGCTAGTAGGAGGTGTTCGACAGTCATGAATTCATGTCGCTTGTCTCGCGCACGAGCAAATGCGCCATTTAAACTCGTCTCTAATTCTTTATTTAGCATAAGTACCTCCTAAGGGAACAACAGTGTTGTTCGAGCAATTTATACTTGCTCCATTGTACATAGTAGCGGATGCTCATTTTCCTTTGAGTACATCGTGACCTGCGCTACCTTTGTTTCCGCTATTTCAGCACTGTATGTGCCGCATATAGCTTTACCTTCATAATGAACCTTGAGCATCACTTCCGTTGCTTTTTCGATATCTAGTGAGAAGAATCGCTCTAGGATCTCGATTACAAAGTCCATGGGCGTGTAGTCATCGTTATTCAACACAACGTTATACATCGCCGGTGGCTTTACTTTTGTTGCTTCTTTCTCCAGTAAATCTGAGCCTGGAGATGCCCATTCAAAGTTTCTGCTCATATCGCTTTGCTAAGGGTTATTTTTCGGAAGTCGTGAGTGTTTACCTAACTCAAATTTACCACATTCACGCTTTACCGTGTACTAAGAAACTGCACCTAGAAACAGTACCAAAAAATATTCCTCTATACTGAGCCTAATCCACCATTTCCATCGCTGCAAATAAAAGATCTCGATTAACAAGATTAACATATGTGATTGATTAAAAAGACGCCATAACTATTGATACTAACGATAAGATTACCGCTAAGTTACTATTTGGTTAATAGTTTGCGGTTAATCTCGAATGTGATTTGTTATTAAAATTGATCACTTTTATACCAATTTACTATTGACTGTGCTCAATCATTAGCTACATTGGAGCTAAAAGGTTTTTTAATACACTTTTGCAACATGAATTAAAATCAGTAACACGCTTCAAAAATTAACAATAAGGAATAATTACGCAGGGTAGCGTTAATTTCCGTAAGCAATGTACGAGATTCAAGCTATTAGCTGAAATTCTTTAGCTGGTAGGAATGATATCAATCGCACTTACAACAATTGATATAACAACGTTAGTAACAAAATGCATGAGGGATGTATAGCATGGCTACAGGTACAGTAAAATGGTTTAACAATGCCAAAGGGTTTGGCTTTATTTGTCCAGAAGGTGAAGACGGCGATATTTTCGCGCACTACTCCACAATACAAATGGAAGGTTATCGAACCTTAAAGGCTGGTCAGCAGGTCGACTATGAAGTAGAAAGTGGACCTAAAGGCTCGCATGCTAGCTCCGTTGTTCCTGTAGAAGGCAGCGCCGCAAAATAGGCGAATGCAAACTCATGTTAACCTCCATCAGTCGTCATTAACGGCTGACAGGTAAACAGAATATTGAAACCGCTCATTTAATACCTGTAACACAGGATTACGTGAGCGGTTTTTTTCGTTTTGGGGGCTCTAAAGTTGCTCACTGGACAATGAGCTCGAAGAGCTACTCCCCTTAAGCTAGGTCTTAAGAAGTATTAGACAGAAAAAAGACGCTTTAACATTATCGTTAAAGCGTCTTTCGTTTTGACTTTATCTATAACTTAGCTATCAGCCTAAGCAACTCGTTAGCAAATCACGCTCATGAGTGACTAACGATGAGTCCAATCACTATGCATCAATAAACGCGTTTAGCGTTGAGCTTGGGCGCATTAGTGTTGAAACCAATGCATCGTCAAGTAGGTAGTAACCACCTAAGTCGCCAGCCACACCTTGAGCGTTGTTCAGCTCTGCAACGATCGCTTCTTCACTTTCAGCCAGTTGACTTGCCACACCTGCAAACTCAGCAGCAAGATCAGCGTCAGCCGTTTGCTCAGCAAGCGCCTTAGCCCAGTATGCCGCTAGATAGTAGTGGCTACCACGGTTATCAAGCTCACCTACTCGACGTGAAGGAGACTTGTTGTTATCAAGGAACTCACCCGTCGCTTTATCAAGCGCATCAGCTAGAACTTGTGCTTTAGCGTTACCTGTTACTACGCTCAGGTGCTCTAGAGATGCCGCTAGTGCCAAGAATTCACCTAGAGAATCCCAACGCAGGTGGTTTTCTTTCTCTACTTGTTGAACATGTTTAGGAGCAGAGCCGCCAGCACCTGTTTCAAACAGACCACCACCGTTCATTAGTGGAACAATCGATAGCATCTTAGCTGATGTACCAAGCTCTAAAATCGGGAACAAGTCAGTTAGGTAATCACGTAATACGTTACCAGTAACCGAAATAGTATCTAGGCCTTCTTTGATACGAACCAGTGAGTATTGAGTCGCTTCAAGTGGAGCAAGGATCTTAATTTCAAGACCATCGGTATCGTATTCAGGAAGGTATGCTTCAACTTTCTTGATAAGCTGAGCATCATGTGCGCGTGACGCATCTAGCCAAAATACCGCTGGAACACCCGATGCACGAGCACGCGTTACCGCAAGCTTAACCCAGTCTTGGATTGGTGCATCTTTAACCTGACACATACGGAAGATATCGCCTTCCTCTACGTCTTGCTCAAGAAGCACAGCGCCTGAAGCGTCAACAACTTGAACCTGACCAGCAGCTTCAAGGATGAAAGTCTTATCATGAGAACCGTACTCTTCCGCTTTTTGAGCCATCAAGCCAACGTTTGGTACGCTACCCATCGTTGTTGGATCGAACGCGCCGTTCTCTTTACAGAAATCAATAACCGCTTGGTAAATGCTCGCGTAGCTACGATCTGGGATCATTGCTTTGGTATCTTTTTGCTTACCTTCTGGATCCCACATTTGACCAGAAGAACGCAGCATTGCAGGCATAGATGCATCCACAATGATATCGCTTGGTACGTGTAGGTTAGTAATGCCACGGTCCGAATCAACCATCGCTAGTGGTGGCTGAGTCTCGTATACCGCTTGCAGGTCAGCTTCGATTGCTTCTTTCTGCTCTTGAGGAAGCGCATCAATCTTCGCGTAGACATCACCGATGCCGTTATTTACATCAACGCCTAGCTCTTCAAACAGCTGACCGTGTTTAGCAAATACGTCTTTGTAGTAAACCTTAACCGCGTGACCAAAGATCACTGGGTCAGATACTTTCATCATCGTCGCTTTCAAGTGAAGAGAAAGCAGTACACCTTGCTCTTTAGCCGATGCGATTTCTTTTTCGAAGAATGCAACCAAAGCGGCCTTATTCATCACTGACGCATCAATGATCTCTTTATCTTGCAGTGCAAAAGCTGGCTTCAATGTTTTCTTCGCACCATCTTTGCCAACGAATTCAATGCTAACTTCTGTAGCACCTTCAATGGTTACTGACTTTTCGCTACCGAAGAAGTCTTTGTCGTCCATACTTGAAACGTGCGACTTAGAATCTGCAGACCAAGCACCCATTGAGTGTGGGTTCTTCTTCGCGTAGTTTTTAACAGAAAGTGGAGCGCGGCGATCCGAGTTACCTTCACGCAATACTGGATTTACTGCACTGCCTTTGATTTTGTCGTAAGTCGCTTTTACTGCTTTCTCTTCGTCAGTGTTTGCTTCTTCTGGGTAATTAGGAAGTGCGTAACCTTTTGACTGTAGCTCTTTGATTGTTGCTTGAAGCTGAGGTACAGATGCAGAGATGTTTGGAAGCTTGATAATGTTTGCTTCTGGTGTCTTAGCCAATTCACCTAGTTCTGCTAATGCATCACCAATACGTTGCTCTTCGTTCAAATAGTCAGGGAAGTTGGCAATAATACGCCCTGCAAGTGAAATGTCGCGAGTATCAACGTTAATACCAGAAGAAGCTGTAAAAGATTGAATGATAGGCAGCAGAGAGTATGTTGCTAGCGCCGGAGCTTCGTCTGTAATGGTATAGATGATCGTTGGTTTTTCAGTAGGCATGAAATTTCCCTATAGTTCTTACAAGCTCATTTAAAGTAGTGAGCGTGTTATAAATTGACCAGTAAGCCACTCTAAGAGTGAAAACTGCTTACTCGATAGTCGTATCTCTATCTTATTTTTCATACAATCTTGATGACAGCATGAACCAAATCCGTGAGTGCGTTGTTATAATAAAACACGAAGGTATAATTAAACAAATCAGGCTTAAGAGTCCATCAACTTGTTCTATTTTGTGTCTTTTAGGCGCGCAAATGATAGCTCAATTCCGTTTCAGTGAAAACTTTTCAGCACACTTCGTTTACATTTTTGCAAGGTAGTTAACATGTCTACTCGCTCACGCAGCGCATCTCGTTCAGACAAACCGGCTCGTTCTGGTGCAACATTAAAACAAAGCGGTAATAGACAAAGCCGAAGCAGTGATAAGAATAACACTGGCAATTCGCACAACAAATCTCACTCAAGCAAGCACCGATATAAAGGCAAGCCTACCAATGCAAAACCTAAGGTTGCGCTCGAAGATCGCAAAGTAATTCTGTTCAACAAGCCTTTCGATACTCTAAGCCAATTTACAGATGGCGAAGGGAGAAAAACGCTAGCGGACTTTATTCCAGTGAAAGACGTTTATGCTGCAGGTCGCCTTGACCGCGACAGCGAAGGGTTAATGGTCTTGACCAACGATGGCATCTTCCAAGCTAAGTTAACTCAACCAAACTCAAAATCACCAAAGACTTACTGGGTACAGGTTGAAGGCACACCTTCTGAGGAAGATTTAGATAAATTGAGAAAAGGTGTCGAACTAAAAGACGGCATGACACTGCCCGCTCAGGTTGAGGTGATGTCTGAACCTGTTGTGTGGGATAGAACCCCTCCAGTACGCTTCAGAGCCGCGATACCGACAACATGGTTGGCTATTACAATCATTGAAGGACGTAACCGTCAGGTAAGACGAATGACAGCCAATATCGGCTTCCCTACCCTGCGTCTTATCCGTTACTCAATGGGTAATATGAATGTGGGGCAGCTGCAGCCTGGTGAGTGGAAAGAGATTTAACTCATAGCAATATATTAAAGCGAGATTTACGTCTCGCTTTTTTGTACGTGAAGATTGATTACTCTTGGTCAATCATCCATTTACGGAATACTTTACGGTCTTCTTTTGAAGTGCTCAGATACAAAGCTTTAAGTTGTTTCAAAGACTCCGATTTATCTACAACCTGAGCTGATGTGTTAGCCGTTAAACCTTCAGCGTTTACTAGCGTGTTTTCTTCTAAACTTATAGCATTAACCTTAACTGCAGGACGAACTTGGTTTTCTACAACTAAATAACTCATGGTTACAGCAGCAGCACCACCAACTTTATTATATTCTGTAGCTTCTTCAGAATAACTTCTATTTAGTTGAACTCCGTCACTAGCTAAAATGTCTTCATTTTTGATTAAGGCTTGTCCTTGCTTGTTTTTAATTTCCCAATTCAAGTTTCCAATGTTTTCTTGAGCAGAACGCAAGTTTTTAAACTCAGGCATAGATAAGGTAAGTTCTTCGTTTTTTGCCTCAAATTT
Organism: Vibrio sp. 10N.247.311.47; assembly: GCF_041467535.1. Lineage (NCBI taxonomy): Bacteria > Pseudomonadati > Pseudomonadota > Gammaproteobacteria > Vibrionales > Vibrionaceae > Vibrio > Vibrio sp. 10N.247.311.47. Next base: position 137,524 of record NZ_JBFSUR010000009.1, on the reverse strand, counting down.
AGCGATAATAACAGAACTGTAGACTTTCCTTTGATTATCTCTTTCATCAAATACTGGTTCATATTGAAAAACGATTTGGTTTTCACCGTCAGGTAAAAGCACTGTCTTATCTGCAGAAAACAACCCTTGTTCAAAGTCAGGAACACTCATGTTTACTGAAAGTAAATTTACATTTTCAGGGACATCCAATATTACTTCGGCATCAACTACTGTAGAAGCAACTAACAGCCCCAAAAAAGAATATTTGAAACTTTGCATTATTGTATCCATCCTTATAAAAAATAGGCAAAAAAAAGCCCAACTCTATGTTGGGCTTTTTCTAACAATATATCAAATTACCAGTAAACACGAGCACCGATACCGAAATTGTTTTCGCCCTCAACAGTCTGAGGCGCTACAACCATATCACTACCTTGAGCGGTGAAACCTAGAGTACTACCGTCTGCATAACCATACTCAGCATAGACACGTGCCCAGCTAGCGTACTTGTATTCAGCACCAACGTAAACAACGTTGCTATCTTCTAATAAATCGTGATCTTGAGACACGAACTCATAACCACCATATACTGTTGTTTTATCAGCAACGCCATACGTAGCAGCTACTGAGAAACCTGTTTGGTCTGCTTTATCAATAGCAGATTCAACAGAAGATGCCGCAACAGTTGCACCAACTGTTAGAACATCTTTAGAGTACTCAACAGTACCTTCGTAGTATGTGTTCTCAAGGCCTGTAAAACCAGAACCAGCTACATCATCAGTTGTTTGACCACCACCAACGTGGATATTTACGTCACCAACAGAAAAACCAACGTAAAGTTCAGCTAGCTCTTGATTAGAATCATCTTCTGCTAATCCGTATCCTGCTTTTACCCAGAAGTTGTCAGAATCGTAAGAGTACTTTACTTGTGAGTCATGAAGAGCACTGTTCAAAGCAGAGTAAAGCAGTGCAGAACCACCAAAGAAGTATGAGTAATCAGCGCCGTATACATCATCTGATGTAGTCCATTGCTTACCAAATTTGATTGTTCCCGCTTGATCGCTGCTAAAGCCAAAAATGTGGTTACGTACATACATGTCGCCACTGTCTTTCAATGCAAATTCTACTTTACCAAGAACTTTAAGATCATCAGATACATTATATTGAGCGTCAACACCAGCACGCGAAGAACCTGAACCTAATTTGGCATCTTGCCCGTCTAGGAACTTAAGCTCTGTACGTAGTTGACCGTAAAAGTCTACTGCGCCGTCTTCTGATTTATAAATTTCCGCTGCGTTTACTGAGCCTGCTGCTGCAACAACTGCAAGTGCTAATAGAGTCTTTTTCATAATAAATCCACTGCCTTTTCTAAGAATGGGAGATCCTTGCCCGGTTCCCTTTTATTTTTATGACTGGTCATTACCACTCTTTGTTGGTTAATCACCGTCACTAAATTTCGAGGTCTAGATTGCAAAAGATTATCCTGCGTGTCAAATGAACTAAAAACAAACCTAAAAAAAACACAAAACTTTCAAAATCAATCGCTTACATTTTTTTTCATTGTTTTACGAGCAGCTTATCCTTAGTTTTATCAGGAAATATAATAATCCAAAAAAAGAACAAAACAGCATTTAACACCACAATTAACTCATGCAAACGTCAATTTTCAGAACTTAACACCTACAAGCCAGTCTTTTTTAATATTTATATTTCGCAACATAAATAAAATAGTTAAGTTCCTGATGGTTCAGTTTTTTTTTGTGAACAAGATCTACCTTTGATTCAAAAGCAAGCTATTTCACCGTAAATGTACCGACTAGTGATATGTGCTACTATCCTCGCTCCGTTACGTAGGTCACAGTATGCTAACTACTAAAATTCAAAAATCTATTCGCACCAGTTATCAAAACCTCCAAGATCAGTTGGACAACTTTGTACCTAGACGTGCTCAAAATTACCTTGTTGCAGAAATAGCGAAGACACTTTGTGGTCAATACCACAAACGTAATCGCATGATCGTTGCAGAAGCCGGGACAGGGATCGGGAAATCACTGGCTTATTTAATGGCTACTATTCCTGTCGCTGTGCTCAATAATCGAAAAATAGTCATATCGACGGCGACGGTTGCGCTACAAGAACAGCTCGTCAATAAAGATCTCCCTCTATATAGAAGACTGACTGATCGAGAGTTTTCTTTCATATTAGCGAAGGGTAGACAGCGTTATTGTTGCTCCGAAAAGCTAGCCGCTGCCTGCGGGATTGATGGCGGACAAATAGCCATGTTCGAATCTAAGCCAAAGAAGAAAGATATCGAGCAACTTCAAACCATGTATCGAAGCCTAACCCAAGGTAAATGGGATGGTGACCGCGATTCGTGGCCAAAACCCATCGACAACATGATTTGGCAGATGATTGTTAGTGATAAGCACAGCTGTAATAACAGTATGCCTACTCATAGAGACTGCCCTTTCCAAAAAGCGCGCTCAGAGCTAGATAAAGCAGACGTGATTATCGCCAATCACAGTTTAGTGATGGCAGATGCTGACTTAGGCGGCGGTGTGATACTGCCTGAGCCAGAAAATAGCATCTATATATTCGATGAAGCTCACCATTTACCGCATGTAGCCAGAGATCACTCTTCTGCGGCGGCAAGTCTAAAGGGTGCCGCTTCATGGTTAGAGCGTTTAAACCAATCCATCACTAAGCTTTCAGGCCTCGCTGACGAGAAACGTGTCCACCGGTTTCGAAATGAACTGCAAGACTCAGTGCAACAGCTGATCCCTACCCTGACTCAAATGAGTAAACAGTTTGACGCTAACCACTTTGAAGACGGCTTGTATCGCTTCGAACATGGCGACTTACCAGAGTGGCTTGAGAATGAATCTAAAGATCTCAAGCAGCTCACGCAAAAGGCGAGCCAAGCCGTTGCGAAGATTGCAGACCTAATTGCAGAACGAGTTAAAGACGGCGAGCTTTCAGCAAAACTTGCAGAGCCTGCGTTGGCAGAAATTGGCTTCTATATACAAAGAACAGAAAACCTTGCTCAAGTTTGGCGCTTAATGGCTGAACCGAAGAGAGAAAAAGGTGCTCCTTTGGCTCGTTGGCTCGAACTGAATAAAGAAAGCGAAGGCGATTTCGTTGTGAATGTTTCGCCACTAGAGGTAGGTTGGCAACTGGATCAACAAATCTGGAGCCGCTGTGTGGGTGCCGTATTAGTATCTGCGACCATGAGGGCGCTCAACTCTTTCAGCTTTTTCTGTCATCAAGCAGGTATCAGCCAAAAAGCAGAAGATGGCGTACAGTTTTTGGCTTTGGCATCACCGTTTGATTACCAGAATCAGGCTGAGCTTATCGTTCCAGCAATGAAGTACGAACCACAAGCACCTCAGTTTACCGAATATCTTATTGAAATTTTGCCTAAGGTAATAGAAGACAAAAAAGCCAATCTCGTTCTATTCTCTTCTTACTGGCAAATGAACAAAGTTGCAGAGGCTTTAGCAACAGATTTCGTTAAAAAATCGTGGGCATTGCAGGTTCAAGGTGATACTTCACGAACTGAAATCCTAAAAAAACATAAAAAGCTAATAGACCAAGGTAAAACCAGCGTTCTTTTTGGAACTGGCAGCTTTTCTGAAGGTCTTGATCTACCGGGTGAGCTTCTTGAAAACCTCGTTATTACCAAGATTCCTTTTGGTGTTCCTACCTCTCCCGTAGAGCAAGCACATTCAGAATATATTGAATCACGCGGTGGTAACCCTTTTATGCAGATTACTGTTCCAGATGCGAGTAAAAAGCTTATTCAATCTGTGGGTAGACTACTGCGTAAGGAAAGAGATTCTGGTAAAGTCACGATCCTTGATAGACGCATAGTAACGAAGCGATACGGAAAGTCCCTACTCGATTCACTACCGCCTTTTAAAAGAACAATAAAATACTAATATCCCCTGCCCTTGAGGTAGTTATGGGCCTTCATCGCTAGGCCCTTGCATTCACAACCCAACATGACTAATCCATAGATTTTTCATGTGGCTGCCCTATCAGCCGATAACGAGAACACTAGCTATTTATGGAAATGATTGAGCCAACCATGTTGGTCATACTTGCTCTGGTTGCATTTGCAGCAGGCTTTATTGATGCTGTCGCAGGTGGCGGAGGGATGTTAACCGTTCCAGCTTTACTGTCACTTGGTTTACCGCCACACATCGCATTGGGTACTAACAAGCTTGCAGCAACCTTCGCTTCATCTACAGCTGCATTCACTTACTACCGTAAAAAGCTGTTCAAGCCTGAGTGTTGGGTCAATGCATTCATATCTACTTTAATAGGTGCGACCATCGGCACACTCACTGTTGATGCCATTAGCACCGAGTGGTTAGAGAAGGTATTGCCGTTAGTCATTCTTGCCGCAGCGGTCTATACCATTTTTCATAAGACTCCAGATGTGAGCCATAATGTGTCTCCTAAGCCATGCCCTGTGCTTAAGAGAAAACAAAAGTACCAAGGATTCATTCTTGGCTTTTATGATGGGGTTGCTGGCCCAGGAACTGGCGCGTTTTGGACGGTAAGCTCTATGGCGCTTTATCGCTTAAACATCTTACTTGCCTCTGGTCTATCCAAAGCCATGAACTTTACCAGTAACTTTACCTCTTTGGTGACCTTCGCGATTCTTGGTCATATTGATTGGGTTCTAGGTTTAACCATGGGCCTTTGTTTGATGGCCGGTGCATTTGTTGGCGCTCACTCTGCTATTCGGTTCGGTGCAACATTTATAAGACCTGTGTTTGTTACAGTTGTAAGCGTACTTGCAATTAAACTGGCATACGAAGCTTGGTTTGTGAACTTATAGGCAGTAGCCAACGGGAAGTGAAATGAATCAATTTTCAAAGCTAAAAAGTGTTATTGATACCTTGATTGGCCATTGCTCGCAGGTTGACAAATCTCGAGGGGCTTATCATCAAGCCTTGTTTGACCGAGCCTTATTTAAATGCGGCGCCTCTGTTTTGCTTCCCTATGCACTTGAAACTCAGGCAACGTACCGCACCATTGTACGTGAACAAACCTCAAATCAACTGACCGCGTCCAGAGCCAACTACCTGACAGAAAAGCTGACCAATCAGATTGCAGCAATCCAAAGAGAGTTAGCCAACCACGATTTACGCTTGGACCGAAAAAGCAAGTCAGGGAAAACCCTGAACGACCTATACAACGAACTCGCCCAGCACCAAGACTGGCAAAAGCGATTGGTCGATTTAGTACGAGTACGAAAGTTAACGTTTGATTCTGCGCCTCGCCACAGTAAGAAAAAAGCGGAAGAGGCTTGGCAGTTAGCAAAAGAGCGATTAGAACGCTGTGAAGACTCAATGAAAAATATTGAGAGACTGATTAACTTAGAGAACCCTAAGCGAAATGAACACTGATAACACACCATCACCACTGGATAACGCACCAGAAGAAGTTAAGTTAGCTGTCGACCTGATCTATCTGCTCGAAAGCAACGAAATCGATCCAAAAGTCGCGTTAGAAGCAATCAAAATTGTCCAGCAAGATTTACAAGCCAAACTAGCATCTAGCATCTAGCATAAAAATATACAGGATTCACATGTACCAACTCAGCTTTTCTATGCCCGAGTTTCTTGAAAACTACTGGCATAAAAAACCAACCATCTTAAAGGGTGGCTTCCAAAACTTCGTCGACCCAATTTCGCCGGAAGAACTTGCTGGTTTATCGATGGAAGAAGAAGTGGATTCTCGCTTTGTCTCTAACCTCGACAATCAGTGGACTGCAGAACACGGCCCATTCTCTGAAGAAAAGTTTGGCGAATTAACCGAAACTCATTGGCAACTGATCGTTCAAGCAGCGAACCACTGGCACCAAGGCGCAAATCAGCTGACTGAGGCGTTCCAAGCGTTACCAAACTGGTTATTCGACGATCTCATGATCTGCTACTCAGCACCTGAAGGCGGCGTAGGCCCACATATTGATCAATACGATGTCTTCATCATTCAAGGTCAAGGCAAACGTCAATGGAAGGTTGGCCCTAAAGATGTTGGCCAATACAAAGAGACTGTTCAAGCGTCTGCACTTCGTCAAATTGAAGGTTTTGACCCAATCATTGATGAAACTTTAGAGCCGGGCGATATCCTTTATATCCCACCAGGTTTCCCACATGAAGGGAGCACGTTAGAGCCGTCAATGAGCTACTCTATTGGCTACCGCTCGCCTAAAGAACAAGAACTGATCAGCAACTTTGCCGATTTTGTGCTTGCTCATGATATGGGTGACGTACACCTGCACGATCCAGAATTCAAAATGCAAGAAGGCTACGGAAAAATTCGTTCATCGGATTTAAGTAATCTCACAGGCATGTTGAAATCTGCACTAGAGCAACCTGAAACCATCAGTGAATTCATGGGTTGTCTGCTAAGCCAATCACGCCACCAGCTTGATATCGTTGCTCCAGAGCCACTATGGACTCAAGAAGAGATCGCTCAACACTTAGAGTCTGAAGGTGAGATTCACCGAGTATCAGGCTTAAAGGCGCTCTACCACGAAAATGAAAGCAACACTGCTTACATCAATGGCGAAGTGGTTAAGGTGGATGAAGCGGATTCTTCGTTACTCAACATACTTTGCGATGAGACCATGATTACCTCGGCTACTGCCCTATCTCCTTCGGGCATAACTGTCGTGACTGAATTGGTCAACAAAGGCTACTGGTTTATCGAAGAGTAAGCAGCGTCAACCGCTGGTTATTGCCTAGCCTCTAAATAAACAATTAAAAAAGGGACAAATGAAATCTTCATTTGTCCCTTTTTCTATTCAAGAACTGGTTAAGGCTTAATGCTTATACCTTGAACTGATTGACCAACTTCTTTTGTTGTTGAGACAGTTGGTCAATTTCATTGCCGACTTGCTCAGAAGCCGCGGCTTGCTCCAAGATCTTCGCACTCAAATCGCGAATATTAACCACGCTTTGATTTACTTCACCGGAAACCGATTGTTGCTCTTCGGCTGCTCGAACGATCTGACTGTTCATATCACTGATCGCCTCAATAGAAGTAAAGATCGACCCCAGATCTTCAACTGCTTTCTGAACGTGTAGTGCTGTATCGTTAGCTAGGATATTGCCTTCTTGTATTGCTTCAACGACATCTTGAGTTCCAGCATGAACCTTGTCGATCACCGCTCTGATCTCACCAACCGATGACTGGGTGCGACTTGCGAGGTTTCTTACCTCATCCGCAACAACAGCAAAACCTCGACCTTGTTCGCCAGCACGAGCCGCTTCAATCGCCGCGTTCAATGCCAGTAAGTTAGTTTGCTCAGAGATCCCTTCAATCACACTTAAGATCTCGGTGATGTTTCCGTTATTTTTTGCCAATTCTTCAACAATAGGAACAGCACTCGACATACGCTCAACCAGCTTTCTCATTTCACCGGCTGAAAGTTCGATGACTTGTTGCCCTTGTTGAGCAGAACGATTCGCTTCACAAGCAGCATCAACGGCCACTTCTGCGTTTTGTACCACTAAGCCCGCAGTTTGAGTCATCTCTTCTGCCGCTGTCGCCACAAGATCCACTTCTTTAAATTGAGATTCACTGCTTTCTCGAGTGCTTGATGCCGATGCTTTAGCCTGGCTTGTCGTGCTCGCCACTTGCTCAGTGGTGTGAATCACTTCTTTGATCGTGTGTTGTAGCTTGTCTAAGAATAAGTTGAACCCTTTGGATAGCTGACCAATTTCGTCTTGAGATTTCACTTCCAAACGTTGGGTCAAATCACCTTCACCTGAAGCGATGTCATTCAACCTTTCCACAACCTGACGAATCGGCTTCACAATAGACAACGAGGCAAACGCGATAATGGCTAAGCCAAAGATAATAAACACTGTACCGGCGATCACTTCTGTTTTGATGCCTTCACTTAGCTTAGTGCTAATGATGGAATCCAATTTATTTGCGTCAGCGACGACACTGTCTCTTGGGATCTCAAACAACACCCCCCAAGTTTGGTTAGCTGCAACAACAGGTGCAAAGGCAAGTAACCACTCACCGTTCTCGCTCCATTGCGTTGTCACTTCACCACCAAAGATAAAGTCGGTCATTAAATCACTGTTTGTATTGCCACTTTGGAAAGTTGAACCGACTGCAATGCTTGAATCATCAGAAGCGATGACCGAACCATCTAGACTAACCACGTAAGCTTTACCCGCACCGTTAAACAAGCTCTGGTCAGATTGAGTAATCACACTGGTTAAACCATCAAGTCTTAGATCAATACCAAGAAAACCAATAGCAACGTCGTCAACCAAAATAGGGACTGAAATAGAGGACGTAAGTAGTGCTACACCACCGCTGTTCACGACTCTCGGCGTACTAATACACGTTTGCCCTGAAGACAAAGGACAGTAAAAACGTTCGCTATTGCTGTCATCATTCAAGATAGATTCTGAAAGAACGTTCGCTAGAACATTTTCACCGTTATCTGCCACCTTCCAGTAAGGAGCAAAACGACCTTTTTCGTTAGAACCAACATAATCAGCATCGACATAATTCGCATCTTCACTATCGAGCAAGTCAGGCTTGAAAACTAGATACGCTCCTTGAATAGAGTCGAAGTTTAAAACCGAGCGACGAACCATTTCATCCAAGGCGGTACGAAGCTCTTCACTTGGTGTAAAGTTTTCGTCTGCATTGTTTTTTAGAAACTGAGCACTGGCCGCAAGCATCTCTGCGCGGTAAATAGCTTCGTCTACATAACGTTGAGTTTCTTGAGCGTTTAGCTGAGAAACAGACGCCAGCAACTGCTGAGTTTTATTGATAACTGATTCTGAACTTTGAGATTTGATGACTTGTTGATTGCTCGTCGCGTTGTAGATCGAGAAACCAATAAGAGACAGTGACGTAATGATTAAACAACAACCTGCTAAGAGGGTTATTTTCCACTGTACCGATAGAGAGCGCATTTAATATCCTTATTTAAGCCAAAAGACTTCCATAACCATAACTATCACATCGACAACGAATTGCTGTACACAATGTAAATGAGTTAGACGAATAGCTTAGCGGATAATTACAGCACAAATTGCTTACATATAAAACGAAAGTTTATACAAATGTTAATAGAGCGTGTTTTCTTCCTTTTTTCTGTGATTTCAAATGATGTACTCATATAATCATTAGCTGTGTTGCTTAGGTTTTAGCGCTTTGGACATAGCCAGAACATCGATATTTAAAGGAAGCCCACTCCACCCTCTCCCTCTTTAAAATGCAGTAACTTCGGATTAGTTTTTATAATCCAAGTTATAGATTTTTATCTTGCTCAACTTCACACTTTTTGATTGCTAAGCCCGCAATCAAGATCTAATATCTCGCGCCTAGATTCCCTGAACACTTTATTCATTTGGCTCTCCTTTAATGGAGCGCTAAGGCTTTTTACGTCTTAATTTTTGGAGAGATACGCAAATGTCCGCCTCGTTTCCATTAGCGAAACTTACCTTTTTAATCGCTATTCTGACTGCCGTAGGTCAAATGACTCAAACGATGTACGTGCCTTCTATCGGTCATATGGCAGGTGAGTTCTTAGTTTCGGCATCTTCACTGCAGGCAGTGATGGCGTGTTACTTGATCCCTTATGGTCTGTCGCAATTTGTTTACGGCCCACTTTCAGATCGCCTAGGTCGTAAACCGATCATCGTGATTGGTTTGATTATCTACATCATCGGTACTTTGGTAGCATTGTTCGCTCACGAATATGAATGGTTCTTAGCGGGCAGCTTTATCCAAGGTTTGGGCATCGGTTGTGGTGGTGCGATGTCTCGTACATTGACTCGCGACTGTTTTGAAGGCGCAGAGCTGCACCGTGCAAACAGCTTGATTAGCATGTGTGTGATTTTCTCACCATTGATGGCTCCTGTACTGGGTGGTTACCTAACAGAAGTTTTCGGCTGGCGTTCTAGCTACTTATTCCTTGCGCTGTTTGGTATTGCTGTTGTGATCACTATGATGACGAGCATGATGGAAACACTGCCGAAAGAACGACGCAAGCATGAATCGGTTGCCAACAGCTACAAGTTCGTTCTGTCTGATAAACGTTTCCAAGGTTTCTTATTGGTATTAGTCGCAACCTTTGCTGGTGTAGCCGTATTTGAAGCAGCGGCAGGTGTGTTGCTTGGTGGCGTACTTGGCTTACCGGCAACCACAGTAAGCTTGCTGTTTGTCTTGCCTATTCCAGGTTACTTAGTCGGTGCAGGCTTATCTAGTTACATCGCACAACGTCGCTCTGAGCGCCGTGCATTGAATGTTGGTCTGGTTGCGATATTGGTAGGCTCAACAGTGGTATTGATACCGGGTCTGTTTGGTCAAACAACAACATTAACTTTGATTGGCGGTGCCACAATTTACTTCTTGGGCGCTGGCATATTATTCCCAGCAACAACAACAGGGGCACTTTCGCCATTCCCGTACCACGCTGGTACTGGAGGTGCGATTTTAGGTGGTATGCAAAACCTAGGTGCTGGCATCGCAACACTATTGGCATCGTTCTTCCCAGCTCAAGACCAACTGCCACTCGGTTGCCTGATGATTGCTATGTCATTCATCGCTATGCTTGGTTTACGTTGGGTTAATCGTAAACCTGACCACTCAAACGAAATGCCATTGGCTATTTAACGTAAAACTCGAATCTTGCTAAACAAAGGAAAGGGACATATTGAAAAGTGTGTCCCTTTTTGTTGCACATTTATTCCTTCCACTCTCACGTATCAGTAATTTCATTTAACATTGCTTTGATTTTTTGAAAACAATAACAGACACTTACGATGAAGGTGCATATCCAGAATCCAATTATAAATAATATCACTGGAAGAACACCAACGTACCTGAACTCTCACAACAAAGGATGCTGGCATTAAAACGAGAAGGTACACACTAAGGATATACAGATGCGTATCGCTTTAACCACATTAGCCGTATCAATAGCGCTTGTCGCCGGATGCAGCAATCAAGGAATCTCAACCATGAACCACTACTCTCAATCACAGCTCGTCGCTCAGCAAACCCAAGCACCCGTTGCTAAGAAAGTCCCTCACGCAATGACGATTCATGGTGAAACCCGAATCGATGATTACTATTGGATGCGCGATGATGCACGCCAAGATCCAGAGATATTGCAACAACTTGAGCAAGAGAATCAGTACGCAGATACGGTGTTGAAACATACAGAAGCAGCACAAAAACAATTATTTGAAGAGATTAAAGGCCGAATCGCGAAAGACGACAATTCGGTACCGGTTCGCAAAGGCAGTTACTACTACTCGAATAAGGTGACAGGCGACAACGAATACCCAGTTCACCTGCGTGAAAAAAACTTTTTAGGCACAGACAAGCAAGTCATCTTAGATGTAAACGAGCTAGCAAAAGAGCATGAATTCTTCAGTATTGGTGGCTTAACGATCAGCCCAGACGAAAACTTGTTGGCCTATGGCGAAGATACGCTAAGCCGCCGCATTTACACCATCAAGATCAAAGACCTCACAACAGGTGAATACCTAAAAGATGAAATTGAAGGCGCTTCAAGTGCTATCGCGTGGCAAAACGACAACCAAGCCTTCTACTACATCAAAAAAAATCCACAAACATTGCTGGGTTATCAAGTTTACCGCCACGTGTTAGGCACAGCTCAGGCAAGCGATCAGTTAATCTACGAAGAAGCCGATAGCGCTTACTACACCTCTTTGAGTAAAAGCAAAGATGGAGAACAGGTCTACATTTGGCATTCGAGCACAGAAACCAGCGGTGTCTCAGTCATCGATGCCAACAACCCAAAGGCTACAGCTGAGGCTTTCTACCCAAAAGAGACCGGCATAGAGTACAGCATCGCTAAGCTAGGTGATTGGTATTACATCTACACCAACTACCAAGCGGTCAACTTCCGTTTAATGAAAGTCACAACCGAAGAGATGCATGATCGCTCAAAATGGGTCGATGTCATCCCAGCAGACGATAATACTCAGCTTGTAGATTTCGAGTTGTTTGATGACCATCTTGTCTACGAGCAACGCGCGGATGGCTTGTCTACAGTGAAAGTTCGCCAACTCTCAACAGGCCACGAGTTTCCACTTGAATTTAACGACACCGCATTTGCCGCTTACCTAACGAGTAACTATGAATTAGATAACGCAAAAGTTCGTATCTATTACAGCAGCTTAACCACGCCAGGTACTTACTATGATTTCGACCTAAGTACAGGTGAATCCGAACTCATGAAGCAAACACCCGTATTAGGTGATTTCGAAGCGGATAACTACCAATCAGAGCGAATCATGATTACGGCTCGCGATGGTAAGCAAGTTCCTGTCTCTTTGGTTTATCGTAAAGACTTATTTAAGAAAGACGGCACTAACCCAATCTACCAATACGGCTATGGGTCTTACGGCTCTACGATTGAACCTACCTTCAGCTCAACTCGCCTAAGCCTACTGGATAGAGGTTTTGTTTATGCCATCGCACATGTCCGCGGTTCAGAAATGCTTGGTCGCCCTTGGTATGAAGATGGCAAAAAACTGACCAAACAAAACACGTTCAACGACTTTATTGATGTAACCAAAGAGCTTGTTGAAGAAGGCTACGGCGCGAAAGATAAAGTGTTCGCCGTTGGGGGGTCTGCTGGCGGTCTATTGATGGGAGCAATCATCAACCAAGCACCAGAACTGTACCGTGGTATTGGTGCACATGTTCCGTTTGTAGACATTGTGACAACCATGCTCGATGAATCGATCCCTCTAACCACCAATGAGTATGACGAATGGGGTAACCCGAACGATAAAGCCTACTACGATTACATGCTGGGGTACTCACCGTACGACAACATTAAGGTACAAAACTACCCGAACATGTTGGTAACGACAGGCCTGCATGACTCACAGGTGCAGTACTTTGAGCCAATGAAATGGGTTGCGAAGCTGCGTGAAATGAAAACAGACAACAACGTATTGCTGTTCAAAACCGATATGGAAGCCGGTCACGGTGGCGCTTCTGGCCGATTTAAACGATTAAAAGAAGACGCACTTGAATACGCGTTCTTTTTGGATTTACTTAAGACTCAATAGATTCTACGTAACTGTAAGTATTCACATCATTTAATGTCGCCATTTTGTCTCTACAAAGTGGCGACAGAAATTATTAAGCATGGTTAAATACGATGAACCATGAAATCCACCAAATCAAAAACCTTTAAAAACAAGCAGTGACAAAGGTTTACGAGAGGTATAAAAACAAATGAAAGTAATTAGCTTCAACATCAACGGTCTTAGAGCCCGCCTTCACCAACTGCAAGCTATTATCGACAAACACCAACCCGACGTGATTGGTCTGCAAGAGATAAAAGTGCACGATGAAGCCTTCCCAATTGCTGATGTTGAAGCAATGGGCTATAAGGTTTACTTCCACGGTCAAAAAGCCCACTACGGTGTGGCAATGTTGTGTAAGCAAGAGCCTATTTCTGTGCAGAAGGGTTTCCCAACAGATAATGAAGACCATCAAAAACGCATGATCATGGCGACGTTTGAAGATGAAAATGGTGAAAAGGTTACCGTGCTAAATGGCTACTTCCCTCAAGGGGATAACATCAAGCATGAAACAAAATACCCGTACAAACGCCAGTTCTACAAAGACTTGATGACTTACCTAAATGACTACCACAACAAAGACGAACAAGTCATTGTGATGGGCGACATTAATATCAGCCCTATCGACGCAGACATCGGCATCGGTGAACCTAATGCGAAACGTTGGTTGAAAACAGGTAAGTGCTCTTTCCAACCAGAAGAGCGAGAATGGTTGAAAACACTGATGGATTGGGGTTTTGTGGATAGCTTCCGCTTACTGCACCCTGAAGTAAACGACCAATACTCGTGGTTTGACTACCGCTCGAAAGGTTTCGTGGACAACCGCGGCCTGCGTATTGATGTAGTCCTAGCGACTCAAAAGCTTGCTGATAAGTGTACTGAAGCAGGCATCGATTACGAACTGCGTGGCATCGAAAAGCCGTCTGACCACGCGCCAATTTGGTCAACGTTTAAGTAATCAACAGCAACAGAATCTGCTCATAAAAAACGGCGCTATAGAAGCGCCGTTTTGTTAACTGTGTGAATACCGTGCAATTAGCTAAGTGGTCTTAAGTAAGCTAAGAAACGTTTCTCTGCGAATTTGAAAATCGCAATGATGATAAACGTCAACCCCATGTAAAACAGACCTGCTGTTAGGAAAGATTCAAACGGAGCATAGTAGCGAGAGTTAACCAAACGAGCTGCACCCGTTAGATCCATAATCGTCACAATACCTGCAACGGCTGAGCCGTGAAGCATAAAGATAACTTCGTTACTGTAAGCCGGTAATGCACGACGTAATGCACTTGGCAGAATGATACGTCGGTATGTCTTAGGTGTGCTCATGCCATACGCTTTTGCTGCTTCAACTTCACCTTTTGGTAAGCCGTTAATCGCACCGCGAATGATTTCAGCTGTGTATGCCGATGTGTTAAGGATGAATGCCACCAAAGCACAAAACCATGCATTTTCCCATAGTGTATCTTTTACAGGGAAGAACTGATCCATTCCGTAGTAAATCAGGTACAACTGCACCAATAATGGCGTACCACGGAAGAAATAGATGAATGACCAAGCCGGAGCATTAATCAGCATATTTGGACTGTTACGAGCGATAGCTAGTGGTATGGCGACGAATAAGCCAATGATCAAAGCAACGCAAACCATCCAAGCCGTTGTCCATAAACCACCAAGGTAAATCGGCAGGCTTTCAATTATCAATGAAAAGTCCATAACTACCTCGCGTGGATACTGAATTTACGTTCAACCAGCTTAAGTAAGCCCGTTGAAACACTGGTGAAGAATAAGAAGATAATCGCCACAGTCATGTAGAAAGTGAATGGCATTTTGGTTGAACCCGCCGCCAGTGCACTAACACGTACCATGTCTTCTAGGCCAATAATCGAAACCAGCGCAGTGGTTTTAAGTAATACCAGCCAGTTATTCCCAAAACCCGGTAATGCGTGACGAATCATCTGCGGTAGCAGTATGCGGTGAAACGCCTTTACAGGGCTCATACCATAAGCTTTTGCCGCTTCCATTTCACCGCTGTCGACAGCCATGATGGCACCACGGAACGTTTCTGCCATATAGGCACCGAAAATAAAGCCTATGGTTAAGACACCAGCAACAAATGGGCTGACATCAATATAATCAGGTAGGTAAGAGGTCCATTCGTGGTTAGGATCACTGGATGCAAACCACTCGTTGAGCCACTCGTTAATGGAATACAAACTGTTGTTTAAAAGGATTTGTCCACCAAAGAAAATCAGCATCATCAATACGAGATCGGGAATACCTCGAATGACGGTTGTGTAGAGGGTTGCAATAGCACGAGCCCAGCGATAAGGCGCGAGTTTTGCTAAGGCACCTAGCATACCAAGAACCATAGCTAAAATTAGCGACAGCAAGGCAACTTCGATTGTGAGCACCGCCCCTTTCAGGATCGACGCTTCATATCCTTGTAAATCAAACATAATGGATTCCAACAGAACTGCGAAAAAGTTGGTAAGACAGGGAGAGGAGAACCTCTCCCTTAAGAATTGACGCTAAAGATTACTGACCGTATACGTCGTAGTTGAAGTATTTAGCCGCGATATCTTGGTAGATGCCTTTTTCACGTAGTGAAAGGATTGCCGCATCTAATTGCTTAGTCAGATCTTTGTCTTGCTTACGTAGAGCAATACCAAAACCTTCGCCGAACCACTTAGGATCAGTTAGTGATGGACCAACGAACTCGTAGTCTTCACCACCAGCTTTGTTTAGCACGCCTTCTTCTAGAGCAGATGCATCACCTAGTACAGCAGCAACACGACCGTTTGCTAGATCAAGGTAAGCTTCGTCGAATGAACCGTAACGAACGATCTCTACTGTATCGCCGTAGTTGTCTGTTAGGTATTTATCGTGAGTTGTTGCACGTTGAACGGCAATCTTTTGACCGCTTAGATCATCAAAGTTAAGGCCTGCACCTTTCTTAGCGATGAACTTGTTTGGGATAAGTGCGTATTTACCTGTGAAGTCGATTTTTTTCTTACGTTCTTCCGTGATAGACATTGCCGCAATGATCGCATCATATTTACGAGCAAGTAGAGAAGGAATGATACCATCCCAGTCTTGTGCAACGATCTTACACTGCACCTGCATTTCAGTACAAAGTGCGTTAGCCATATCGACATCGAAGCCTTTCAGTGAACCATCAGCTTCTGTCCAGCTAAATGGAGGGTAAGCACCTTCAATACCAAAGCGTACTGTTTTCCATTCTTTTGCTTGAGCTACGCCCGTTGCAGCAGTTGCAGCAAGTGCCGCGACTAATAACCACTTTTTCATATCCCTACTCCTGTGATTTAGGTTTTTATGTTTTGCTAGTTTTAATATTGTGTTTGTTGTTGCTTATTAACTTACTTGTTGTGTTTTATTGTTCACACCGTCGCTGTTTACCTTGGCAACGGCGTTTCAATTCTGATTAGTAAATCGATGAGATAAATTGTTGTAAACGTTCAGATTCAGGTTCCGTAAACAGTTTAGCTGGATCGCCCTGTTCTTCCACTAGACCTTGGTGCAGGAACATCACATGGTTTGATACGTCACGAGCAAAAGCCATTTCATGTGTTACCACAAGCATGGTTCTTCCTTCTTCTGCTAGATCTCGCATTACACCAAGTACTTCCCCTACTAACTCAGGGTCAAGTGCTGATGTTGGCTCATCAAACAGCATCACTTCCGGATCAACCGCTAACGCTCGAGCAATTGCCGCTCGTTGTTGTTGTCCACCGGATAAATGACCTGGGTAGTAATCTTTGCGCTCATACAAGCCTACTTTTTTAAGTAGTAGCTCTGCATTTTCAATCGCTTGTGCTTTAGGTACACCTAAGACGTGAACAGGCGCTTCGATAACGTTTTCGAGAACGGTCAGGTGAGACCAAAGATTGAAGCCTTGAAAAACCATCGCTAAGCGAGAACGGATTCGCTGTACTTGTTTTTCATTAGCAGGAACAGATACGCCTTGGCGGTTGTTTTTCATTTGAATTAATTCGCCATTAACCCAAATCTCGCCTGCAGTTGGTGTCTCTAAAAGGTTGATACATCTAAGGAAAGTACTTTTACCCGACCCTGAAGATCCGATAATCGATACAACATCGCCTTTGTGCGCAGAAAGTGAAATTCCCTTTAAAACTTCATTTTGACCAAACGTTTTGTGTAGATCCTTTATGTCCAGCGCTGGTACATCTTTCATGCGCTTTCTCTCCCAAGTTTGTGAAAATGCAAGGTACTCCGACCTTTTCATGCGATACAAACTAGCACCACACGAAACAACATGCAACAAATTATTAACCTAATAAATTGGAATAAATAGCGATTCACTCTGACTTATTATGCAAAAGGTAGCGTTTTCGCCTCAATTTAATGAATGAGTTCTATCAATAAGCTGTAATTACACCCCTTACATTGTTTAAATAAAGTTAACCAAAATGAGATTCACGTAGCTTGATGTCTCACAAGAAAAACAAGTTTTGTGAACTTAGATACGCCGAGATCTGCAAAATATAATCTGCACGCTCAACACTACATACACACCGTAAGGCACAATTATTTTAAGGTTATTACATTGTAAGCATTTCACTCGGAACAGTTGGGAAGCAAGTAATAGTGAAATAACTCAGTAAGAATTGAGTATTGAACTCAAGCCATGACGACAAAGGCTCGAAGAAGATAGGTAAACGTCAATTTGTGAAAACTAATTACACGATTCATCAATGGGAAGTTAATGAATCGCTGCGTTTTGTAGCTTTCTTTCACATATACTCATAAAGTGATCAAGATCAATCACCCTAAAGGGTAAGCTTGTTAGACTCCTCAGCAAAGAATAAGGCATTAAAAATGCCAAACATTTCTTTTAACTTAGCTGCATAAAGCACATCAAAACCGTGCAACATGATGTTAATGAGTTATAACTAAGAAATAACGCAATTACGCAATTACGCGAACTTATAGAATTCAATTTTAGAATTACTAACATAAAATATGAGGAATCTATGTCAGACGTTGTGAACAATGCGAACTCTGAAGTAGAAGAGAAAAGCTATAAAGAGCTACACCGCCCTGCTTCTGAATTTGAGAACCGCTCAGATTATCTAGATCACGAACTTCAAATCATGAAGCCTCGCCGCTTTGGCCTAAACCTTCCTGGCCGTGACTTCCGCTTTGAACTAGAAGACCTTGTTCCTGCACTGGCTGGTACCATTGGTATCATCGCGATGTACTCTGCAGTAATGATGTCTTGGGCTGAAGGCCTAACTCAAGCTTGGGATCACGTAAACCTTGGTAAAGACTTTGCGATTGAAGTCGCTCGTGTAGAAATGCTTATCCCTGCACTGCTGTTCTGTATCCTTGCTTCTGGTTTCTTTAACCCTAAAGCTAACCTTGCCGGTAACCACGGCCCAATGATTCCTCTTATTGGTACCATCGCTCTTGCTGGTGCTCACCCTCTTGCATTGGCAATCCTTATCGGTGTCTTCGGTCTTATCCTAAGCTTCCTAAAAGGTGGGTCTAAACTTGTTAACCTTACCTCTGAAGGTACGGCGGGTGGCTTGCTCATCTTCTTGGGTCTAACCGGTACAATGAGCCAAATAAACTCAATTCAAGCTTGGGCTGTTGGTCTTCAGTCTGACACTGTCGCTGCTGGTAGCATGGGTTACATCGGTTTGATTGTTCTAGCCGTTACCATCGGTCTATATGCATTCCTTGCTAAAGTGAACAAGCGTTGGTTAGCAATCCCTGTTTGTGCTTTCACTGGTCTAGCTATTGCTCTAGTACTTGGTGCTGGTTTCGATATCAAATTCGTAACTGAAACAGGCATTCCAAACCTAAACCCAATCTACTGGTGGGGTTCTACTGAAGAAGGTTGGATGCTTGGTTTACCAAACGTTGAGCACTTCATCGCTTCTCTACCATTTGCAATCCTAGCAGTAGCAATGTGGTCACCTGACTTCCTAGGTCACCGTATCTTCCAAGAACTGAACTACCCTAAAAAGTCTGAAAAAGTACTGATGGACGTAGACGACACAATGACTATGTGTTCAGTTCGTCAAATGGTAGGTACAGCAGTTGGTGGTGGTAACATCACTTCATCTTGGGGTACTTACATGATCCCAGCAGCAATCGCGAAACGTCCAATCCCTGGCGGCGCAATCTTGCTTGGCTCTCTATGTATTATTGTTGCGATTCTTGGCTTCCCAATGGACGTAGCAGTATGGCCACCAGTGATGCGTGTTGCGCTACTTGTAGGTGTATCTCTACCTCTACTTGAAGCGGGTATGCAGATGGTTAAAGATTCAAAAGACTCTCAAGCAGCTGGTATCTGTATCTTCGGTTCAGCGGTTGTTAACCCAGTATTAGCATGGGCACTGACTATGCTTCTAGATAATAACGGTCTAATTGGTGATAAAGAGCGTGCGAAGCGTCTATCATTTGTAGATAAGATTGTTATCCCAGTTGGCGTTTTAGTTATCTGTCTAGTAGCAATGCTTGCAGTTGGTATGCTAGAAAGTCAATATGGCCTAAAAGCTTGGCTATAATGGTCCTTACTACACAAAAGTAGTATTAGGATTAAAAAAAAGTTTGGGTGGCAACCCCTGCCACTCAAATTTTTTCAACTTTTTTTGGCATTTATTGATTTAGTTTAAGGTTTACAGAAATTTTTTAGCGTAGTCTTGAATTCATAGAGTAAAGACAACATATAAAAGGTAGTGACAATATATATAACCATATGACGCTTATATGCTCATATATATTGTTATTAATAAGAGTGTACTACCCTTACGAGGGGCGCTGGCTCAACAGTGTTAATGTACGTATTTTTTCTACTAAAAAGGTAGGTATGTCATGGCAGAGCAATTTGCTAAAGCTTGGGAAGATTTTGCTGCAGGTGAGTGGCAAAGCGAAGTAAACGTTCGTGATTTCATTCAAAAGAACTACACGCCGTATGAAGGCGACGAGTCTTTCCTAGTTTCTGAGGGTACTGAAGCAACTAACAAGCTTTGGTCTTCGGTAATGGAAGGTATCAAACAGGAAAACGCAACTAAAGCACCTGTAGATTTCGATACTTCTGTTATCTCTACCATTACTGCTCACGATGCAGGTTACATTGAGAAAGATCTTGAGACTATCGTTGGTCTACAAACTGAGAAGCCACTAAAACGTGCAATCATCCCTAACGGTGGTGTGCGTATGGTTGAAGGTTCTTGTAAAGCATACGGTGAAACTCTTGACCCAATGGTTTCAAAAATCTACTCAGAATACCGCAAAACACACAATGCTGGCGTTTTCGATATCTACACTCCTGATATCCTAAAATGTCGTAAGTCTGGTGTTCTGACTGGTCTTCCTGATGCTTACGGCCGTGGTCGTATCATTGGTGACTACCGTCGTGTTGCACTTTACGGTATTGATTTCCTAATGAAAGACAAGCAAGCTCAATTTGCTTCTCTTCAAGAGCAATTCGAAAACGGTGAAAACCTAGCAGAAACAATGCAACTGCGTGAAGAGATCTCTGAGCAACATCGTGCTCTAGGTCAAATCAAGCAAATGGCTGAGAAATACGGTTTCGATATCTCTGAGCCAGCTCAAACAGCTCAAGAAGCTATCCAGTGGACTTACTTCGGCTACCTAGCTGCTGTTAAATCTCAAAACGGTGCTGCAATGTCTCTAGGTCGTACTTCGACTTTCCTAGACATCTACATCGAGCGTGATATCGCTGCTGGCAAGATCACTGAAGAACAAGCACAAGAAATGATCGACCACTTCGTAATGAAACTGCGTATGGTTCGTTTCCTACGTACTCCTGAGTACGATGAGCTGTTCTCTGGCGACCCAATCTGGGCAACAGAGTCTATGGGTGGTATGGGTATCGACGGTCGTACGCTAGTAACGCGTTCGAACTTCCGTTTCCTAAACTCTCTATACACTATGGGTCCTTCTCCAGAGCCAAACATCACTGTTCTTTGGTCTGAGCAACTACCTGACGGCTTCAAGCGTTTCTGTGCGAAGGTATCTATCGATACTTCTTCTATCCAGTACGAAAATGATGACCTAATGCGTCCTGACCTAGAGTCTGATGATTACGCTATCGCTTGTTGTGTATCTCCAATGATCGTTGGTAAGCAAATGCAGTTCTTCGGTGCTCGTGCTAACCTTGCGAAAACAATGCTTTACGCAATCAACGGCGGTGTGGACGAGAAACTTAAGATGCAAGTTGGTCCTGTTTCAGACAAGATCACTGACGAAGTTCTTAACTACGATGACGTAATGGGTCGCCTAGACACATTCATGGACTGGTTAGCTAAGCAATACGTGACTGCACTAAACAGCATTCACTACATGCACGACAAGTACAGCTACGAAGCGTCTCTAATGGCTCTTCATGACCGTGACGTTCGTCGTACAATGGCTTGTGGTATTGCTGGTCTATCTGTTGCAGCTGACTCACTGTCTGCAATCAAGTTCGCGACTGTTAAACCAATCCGCG
This sequence comes from Vibrio sp. 10N.247.311.47, assembly GCF_041467535.1. Taxonomy (NCBI): domain Bacteria; kingdom Pseudomonadati; phylum Pseudomonadota; class Gammaproteobacteria; order Vibrionales; family Vibrionaceae; genus Vibrio; species Vibrio sp. 10N.247.311.47. The sequence goes on along the minus strand of NZ_JBFSUR010000009.1, from coordinate 115,918 downwards.
ACGAAGATGGCATTGCAACTGACTTCGAAATTGAAGGCGATTACCCTAAATACGGTAATAACGACTCTCGTGTAGATGATATTGCTTGTGAACTAGTTTCTACGTTCATGAACAAGATCCGTAAGCTTAAGACTTACCGTAACTCTATCCCTACACAGTCAGTTCTTACTATCACGTCTAACGTGGTTTACGGTAAGAAAACAGGTAACACTCCAGACGGTCGTCGTGCTGGCGCTCCTTTCGCTCCTGGTGCAAACCCAATGCACGGTCGTGATGAGAAAGGCGCTGTAGCTTCACTAACGTCTGTAGGTAAACTACCGTTTGCTGACGCACAAGATGGTATCTCTTACACGTTCTCTATCGTGCCAAACGCACTAGGTAAAGAACAAGACAGCCAACGTGCTAACCTTGCAGGCCTAATGGATGGTTACTTCCACCACGAAGCTGGCATTGAAGGTGGTCAACACCTTAACGTTAACGTTCTTAACCGCGAAACTCTTGAAGACGCAGTTAAGCACCCTGAGAAATACCCTCAGCTAACAATCCGTGTATCTGGTTACGCTGTTCGCTTTAACTCTCTAACTGCAGAGCAACAAGCTGACGTAATCGCACGTACATTTACTGAATCTCTATAAGCTCACGCTCAATAGACAGTAAATAATATTAGCCTCGCCAATGTGCGGGGCTTTTTTATATCTGAAATAAATCGCACTACACTCACCTATCCCGCGAAATGTTAGGTTGAGCAAAAAAGCACCCTGCCATTCACTTTTTTTCCACAAATTCTGTCAAATTACGGTAATATCGCGGTTCATAATTTAAGAGTAACTGCTCCATGAAATACCTGCGTTGTTTACCCCTGATTCTTCTCTCTTTCTCATCTTTAGCCTCTGAGCGTTCTACGTTAACTTTTGCTTTAGATAATGATGGTATTTTTGGTGTCGACCAAGACTATACCAACGGCTTATTTCTGGGTTACACATCATCAAGTATTACGCCATATAACTGGGTAAAACCATTGAGTCTTTCCTACTGGGGCGCAAGCTCTCTAGACAAGTGGGAAATCACCATTGGCCACAAGATGTATACGCCTTCTGACATTGAGTTAGAAACGCCATCGCCTAATGATCGCCCATACGCAGGTTACCTTCACACTGAATTCAATTACATCAGCTTAAACCCACAGCAAGCCCAGCGTTTTAATATCACGTTTGGTACTACGGGCGAACGTGCACTGTCTGAAGATGCTCAAAAGCTGGTTCACTCAATCACTAAGTCGGATGAGCCGATGGGTTGGGAATACCAAGTCGATGATGAATGGGCGGGAAGCGTTGGTTACCTAAGCCATTTCAACCTAATGCGTAATCAAGCTCTTGCGAATACTGACTACGAAATCTCTAACGTTTCTGAAATCAACGTCGGTAACTTTAGAAGTGACATTTCAACGGGCTTCATGTTTCGTTGGGGTACAGACTTAGGCGGTAACTTTGGTGCAGCTAACATCACCACAGAAAACCCATTCAAACCGGGCATGATCGGCGCATCAAACGCTGGTTGGTTTACCTATGCAGGCCTCGAAGGTCGCTACCGATTCAACGACCTGACTATCGAAGGCGATCGCTCAGGTGTTGATGAGTACGCTAATAAAAACAACGAAGATCCAGCGATCTACGATGTGACTTTAGAGAACATTCAAGCAACTGCTGTATTGGGTGTCGCTTGGTATAACCGATACGTTGGTGCCTCTTTCGCGCTAACCGCAAAAACACCGGATTACGAAGAAGCGAAAGAGTCAGTGTACACCACTGGCGGTATCACAATGTTTGCTTTCTTCTAGCCACCAGTAAGGGCTTTCGTCCTTTACTTTTCAAGTTTAATAAAGGCAATCATCTTCACAGGTGGTTGCCTTTATTTTTAAAGGTCTCGTTACCATTTGACCCTATTTTATGTACCGTTTTTGTAATAAAATAAACGGTATAAATTCCTCTACGAGAATAGCTCATGTCTACAACTGGTCGCATTCACTCATTCGAATCTTGTGGTACTGTCGATGGCCCTGGTATCCGCTTTATTGTGTTTCTTCAAGGCTGCTTAATGCGTTGTATGTACTGTCATAACCGTGATACATGGGATCTTCATGACGGAAAGGAAGTAACGGTCGAAGAGATCATCAACGAAGCAAAATCATACCGTCATTTCATGAAAGCATCGGGCGGTGGTATCACCTGTTCTGGTGGTGAAGCGATGCTACAACCTGAGTTTGTTCGTGACTTTTTCCGCGCAGCTCAAGCTGAAGGCATCCACACTTGTCTTGATACTAATGGCTACATTCGTAAGCACACTGAAGTGGTTGACGAAGTACTAGAAGCCTCTGATCTAGTGATGCTCGATCTTAAGCACATGCGAGATGAGATTCACCACGATTTCATTGGTGTATCAAACAGACGTACTCTGGATTTTGCGCGCTACCTACACAAAATCGGTAAGAAGACGTGGATTCGTTATGTGATTGTCCCTGGCTACACGGACACGCCTGAAGATGCTCATCTGCTAGGTGAATTCATCAAAGACATGGATAACATCGAGAAAGTAGAGCTGCTTCCATACCATAAGCTGGGTGCACATAAGTGGGAAGCACTTGGTTTTGACTACCCTCTTGAAGGTACAAATCCGCCAAGCAAAGAGAAAATGGATGAGATTGTTGCTGTTCTTAGCCAGTATCATTCAAACGTAAAATACTAATACTGCAGACGATGCTCAACCTCTATTTTAAACGCCTCAATTTCGATTGGGGCGTTTTCTTTTCTAGCGCTAACTATCCTTTCACTTTTCTTTACAACTTTTGTTTATCAATTAAAAAAATCATATTAAATCCGTGTTGAGATCATGTTTCCACGCGTAGGAATGCTGTTACTCTTACTGCAACAAAAGAATATAACATTTAGTTTTTTAGTGAGGCTCATCCCATGGAAATGACCAATGCTCAGCGTCTAATTCTATCAAATCAATACTACCTAATGTCTCAAATGAACCCTGAGAACTCGGCGAAATACCAGCGTCTACAAACGATTGTAGAACGTGGTTACGAACTCCAAATGCGTGAACTTAACAAAGAGTTTGGTTGTTTGACTGAAGCAGAATGTCGCGAAATTATCGACATCATGGAGATGTACCATGCAATGCAAGAGTCGAACAAAATGCTTGCAGAACAAGAGCGTGCTGAAGTAGACCAACGTCGCCTGCAGTTCTTAGGTTTTGATATCGCTTCTGAAGCGCAGATCGTACACTACGTGCGTTTCCTTGTTGATTCTGAAGGTCTTTACCCTCAATTCGACAAAGCCGATCACCACTTCAATAGCCAGATGCCAATGCTAGAGAAGTACCGTCGCATGCTAACAACATGGCGCAACTGCCCTCGTCAGTACCACCTATGTGCGACAGAGCTATCTCAAATCTTTAGCGCTTAATTCGTTAATAGATCAGCGATAACTTTTAAAAAGTTTCAAGAAAAAGGGTTACTCATCATGAGTAACCCTTTTTTTAATGTTCGCACACAAAGAGAAAAACCAAAGCAACTAGAAAACGTAAGCAACACCAACGTTCGCGGCCATGTTGATACCACTTTCAAGTATTGGGCTATTCTCTATATCACCTTCAAGGTTGGTATAACGAGCGCCACCAGTTACTCGAACATTTGGCGTAACATGCAGATAGCCACTATTTTGAACCCATTATTCTTCACTACATCTACCTATTTATTGAGCAATTTTTGATAACTTAGCGCATTATATGGTACTCCATTCCAAAAATCAATAGAGCCCAGTTATACATCTAATGCACATAAATCCATTGTGAGTATTGTTAAGCGACCTAAAATCTCAAAACAAACGGCCAGATCCCCTCGAATGTAAAATAATTTGATTCTACGCGCCTCAAGTTGCCTATTGCGCTCGCCACGTTTTTCACACGCAAAATTGTAAATAAATACATAATTGTTAAGCAAAATTGTGGAAGCGGGTCTAACCTTAAAATGTAGGGAGAGCCTATTTTTCAATCGCTCGTCAGTTTTGACTGGTTAACAAGGGGAATGTGACTATGAGTATCTTTGACCACTATCAATCACGTTATGAAGCAGCCAAGGAAGAAGAGCTGACATTGCAGGAGTTCTTAGGGCTGTGTAAAGACGATAAAAGTGCTTACGCTAATGCTGCCGAGCGCTTATTACTAGCCATTGGCGAACCAGAGGTTATTGACACTGCTCAAGACCCTCAACTGAGTCGTATTTTCTCGAACCGTGTCATCTCACGCTACAGCGAATTTAAAGATTTCTACGGTATGGAAGATGCGATTGAACAGATTGTTTCTTACTTAAAACATGCTGCGCAAGGTTTAGAAGAACGTAAACAAATCCTTTACCTACTTGGCCCTGTGGGCGGTGGTAAATCTTCTCTCGCTGAAAAACTCAAAGCCCTGATGCAGAAACTACCAATCTATGTATTGTCTGCTGACGGTGAACGAAGCCCAGTAAACGATCACCCATTCTGTCTATTCGACGTTAACGAAGACGGCGACTTATTGAAGAACGAATATGGCATTGAGAAACGCTATCTTCGCTCAATTATGTCTCCGTGGGCAGCGAAACGTCTACACGATTTTGGCGGTGATATTTCCAAATTCAAAGTCATCAAACTGCGCCCTTCTATTCTCGATCAAGTTGCGATCGCGAAAACGGAGCCAGGTGATGAAAACAACCAAGATATCTCGTCTCTGGTTGGTAAAGTTGATATTCGTAAACTTGAACACTTCTCTCAAGATGATCCTGATGCCTACAGCTACTCTGGTGCGCTTTGTAAAGCCAACCAAGGTGTGATGGAATTCGTGGAGATGTTCAAAGCGCCAATCAAAGTATTACACCCTCTACTTACGGCAACACAAGAAGGTAACTTCAACGGTACCGAAGGGCTTTCTGCACTGCCATTTGACGGTATGATTCTCGCTCACTCGAACGAATCTGAGTGGCAGACCTTCCGTAACAACAAAAACAACGAAGCATTCCTCGACCGTGTGTACATTGTAAAAGTCCCTTACTGTCTGCGTGTGTCTGAAGAAGTTAAGATCTACAAGAAACTGCTTGAGCACAGTGAGCTATCCCAAGCGCCTTGCTCACCAAGCACACTCGATCTGCTATCGCAATTCAGCATTCTTTCGAGACTAAAAGAGCCTGAAAACTCATCTCTATTCTCTAAGATGCGTGTTTACGATGGTGAGACTCTAAAAGACACCGATCCAAAAGCGAAGAGCTACCAAGAGTACCGAGATTATGCTGGCGTTGACGAAGGCATGTCTGGGCTATCAACGCGTTTCGCCTTTAAGATCCTGTCTCGTGTGTTTAACTTCGACCAAGCCGAAGTGGCCGCGAACCCAGTGCACCTGTTCTACGTTATTGAGCAGCAAATCGAACGGGAGCAGTTCCCTCAAGAGACCGCCGAGAAGTACCTAGAGTTCTTGAAAGGATACCTAGTGCCACGCTACGTAGAGTTCATCGGTAAAGAAATTCAAACCGCTTATCTAGAGTCTTACTCTGAGTACGGTCAGAATATCTTCGACCGCTATGTCACCTACGCAGATTTCTGGATTCAAGACCAAGAGTACCGCGACCCAGAAACAGGCCAACTATTTGACCGTGCTTCTCTGAATGGTGAACTAGAGAAAATCGAGAAGACAGCCGGTATCAGTAACCCTAAAGACTTCCGAAATGAGATTGTGAACTTTGTGCTTCGTGCCAAAGCCAACAATAACGGTCAAAACCCAGTGTGGACGAGCTACGAGAAACTGCGCACTGTGATTGAGAAGAAAATGTTCTCTAACACAGAAGAGCTACTTCCTGTTATTTCGTTCAATGCTAAGACCTCAACGGATGATCAGAAAAAACATGACGACTTCGTTGCTCGTATGATGGAAAAAGGCTACACCGAGAAGCAAGTGAGACTGCTATCTGAGTGGTACCTAAGAGTTCGTAAATCCTCATAACTAAACGGTATTGAGCTGCTCAACTGAGCAGCTCGTATAAACCAATAACTTTTATACCTTAGTAAATCAATAACTCTTATACCCGAATAAAAAGTAGGATCGCGACATCAGCTGAGAGGGAGTTCTTATGGCACAATTTATCGATCGGAGGCTCAATGGCAAAAATAAGAGTGCTGTGAATAGACAGCGTTTCTTACGACGCCATAAAGAGCAAATCAAAGAATCTGTGGCCGATGCAGTTAACCGACGCTCAATCACCAATACAGAAACAGGTGAAGACGTCACTATTCCCCATAAAGACATCAAAGAGCCGAACTTTCACCAAGGTCAAGGCGGCGTAAGAGAGCGCGTTCACCCAGGTAATGATCAGTTCATCACTGGCGATAAAATCGAACGCCCTAAAGGTGGTGGTCAAGGTGGTGGATCAGGCCAAGGCGACGCAAGTCCTGATGGCGAAGGCCAAGATGAATTTACCTTCCAAATTTCAAAAGATGAGTATCTTGATATTCTCTTTGAAGATTTAGCTCTACCTAATTTAGAGAAGAATCAGGTCAACAAAATCACCGAATGGAAAACCCACCGCTCTGGTTATCAGAGTGCGGGGATTCCATCCAACATCGCTATTGTTCGTTCACTGCAGCAATCTCTGGCTCGTCGAACCGCGATGACAGCAGGTAAAAAGCGCGAGCTTAACCTACTGATGGAGCAGCTTGACCAAGTTAAAATGACGGAACCCGCACAACCCTTTGAAGAAAGTCGTTTAAAAGAAGAGATTGCCGAGTTACGTAAAAAAATTGAAAGCGTGCCATTTATTGACACCTTCGACCTGCGTTTTAAAAACTACGAGAAGCGCCCTATTCCATCTAGCCAAGCCGTTATGTTCTGCCTAATGGATGTATCTGGCTCAATGGATCAAGCCACGAAAGACATTGCGAAGCGCTTTTATGTCCTTCTGTATCTGTTCCTAAATCGCACCTACGAAAACGTCGATGTTGTGTTTATTCGTCACCATACTCAGGCTAAAGAGGTCGACGAACATGAGTTTTTCTACTCACAAGAAACGGGTGGCACCATTGTTTCAAGCGCACTGAAACTGATGAAGGAAATTGTCGCAGACCGCTACCCTGCTAATGAGTGGAACATCTATGCAGCACAAGCCTCTGATGGCGATAACTGGGCTGATGACTCTCCTCGCTGTAAAGAGTTACTGGTCAATACGCTTCTGCCAACTTGCCAATATTACTCTTACATCGAAATAACACGCCGCTCTCATCAAACACTTTGGCACGAATACGAAAAACTCGAGAGTAGCTTTGACAACTTCGCCATGAAAAACATTAAAACGGTGGATGATATTTTTCCTGTGTTTAGAGAACTGTTCCAGAAAGAGACAGCGTAAGGGAGTTTGCCATGACAGCGAAATCAAACGTTGCAGAGAAAAACAAAGCTGCAAAAAAGAAAAACGACAAGATGCTGCCTGATGGTCCAGATTGGACGTTCAACCTCTTGGAGAAATACCACGTAGAAATCAAACGTGTTGCGCAGCATTACCGTTTAGATACTTACCCAAACCAGATTGAAGTGATTACTTCAGAACAGATGATGGATGCCTACTCGAGCATTGGTATGCCTATCAATTACAACCACTGGTCTTTTGGTAAGAAATTCATTCAAACCGAGCAAAACTACAAGCATGGCCAAATGGGCTTGGCATACGAAATCGTAATCAACTCCGATCCTTGTATCGCTTACCTGATGGAAGAGAACACGGTCACAATGCAGGCGCTGGTAATGGCTCACGCTTGTTATGGCCACAACTCTTTCTTTAAAGGCAACTACCTGTTCCAAACATGGACCGATGCCAGTTCCATCATCGATTACTTGTTGTTTGCTAAGAAGTACATCAGTGGTTGTGAAGAGAAATATGGTGTTGCTGAAGTCGAGCAGCTCCTTGATTCTTGTCACGCACTGATGAATTACGGCGTAGACCGATACAAACGCCCTGAGAAGATTTCCATTGCAGAAGAGACAGCAAGACAAGAAGAACGCGAAGCTTATCTGCAATCTCAAGTGAATGAGCTATGGCGAACCGTTCCTCAAAATAAAAGTAAGGAAGAAGAGACCAAGATCCGCTTTCCTAGCGAGCCTCAAGAAAACATTCTCTACTTTATCGAGAAGAACGCACCACTGCTTGAACCTTGGCAACGAGAGTGTGTTCGCATCGTTCGCAAAGTGAGCCAATACTTCTACCCTCAAAAACAAACTCAAGTGATGAACGAAGGCTGGGCAACCTTCTGGCATTACACCATTCTTAACCACCTTTACGACGAAGGCTTGGTGAGTGATAAGTTCATCTTAGAATTCCTACACAGCCATACCAGTGTCGTCGCACAACCTGCCTACAACAGTCCTTATTTCAGCGGGATAAACCCTTATGCGCTTGGCTTTGCGATGTTTAGAGACATCCGACGCATCTGTGAAGAGCCAACCGATGAAGATAGAGAGTGGTTCCCTGAGTTAGCCGGAAGTGATTGGTTAGAAGCGGTGCACTTTGCGATGCACAACTTCAAAGATGAAAGTTTCATCAGCCAATACCTTTCTCCAAAAATCATTCGAGACTTTAAGCTGTTCTCTGTACTCGACGACGACCGTAAAAATACCATTGAGGTGAGTGCTATTCATGATGATCCGGGCTATCGCCTGATTCGTGAGAAGCTTGCGGCGCAATACAACCTAAGTAACCTTGAACCAAACATTCAGGTGTTTAATGTCGATGTTCGTGGTGACCGCTCAATGACACTGCAATATGTGCCTCACGACCGCATCCCGCTTGATAAAGGCTACGACGAAGTGATGAAGCATCTCTATCGCTTGTGGGGCTTTGATGTGATTTTGGAAGAGCTCAAAGACACGGGTCATCGAGAAATCCTGACGACTTGTCCGAAACGCAATGACTATGGAGCCAAGATTTAATACCCATCATAGTAAGTAGATTATGGGTATAAAACTCCGCTCCCCCTACAACATAGTGGTCACCCGCTCGGAAGTGGAGCAATAAAAAAGCGCATAAGTCTGATGACTTATGCGCTTTCTTTTTAAGGCTCGAACTAAATAAGCTTAAACAATCGGCTTTTGACCGCGTTCAATCAGCTTCATCAGCACGCTGTCTGCAGATTTACCTGCCACGCCAGCTAGCTTGTCTGACAGCTTTTTCTTCTGTACATAGTGAATCGCTAGAACCGTCTTGTCTTTGCATGCTTCAACAACTAAGTCATCAGAAGTACGGATCTCATCCACCAGCCCAAGTTCATGTGCTTGTGTACCAAACCAGTGCTCACCCGTTGCAACCTTATCAAGGTCTAGCGCTGGACGATGGTCACGAATGAAGTCTTTGAATAAGCCGTGTGTCTCTTCTAGCTCTTCTTTGAACTTCTCACGTGCTTTATCGCTGTTCTCACCAAACATAGTCAGTGTGCGCTTGTACTCACCCGCAGTTAGCTGTTCAAACTCAATGTCGTGCTTTTTAAGCAGTTTATTGAAGTTTGGTAGTTGAGCAATCACGCCAATAGAACCAACGATAGCAAAAGGTGCTGATACGATTTTGTCTGCGATACATGCCATCATGTAACCACCGCTTGCTGCTACTTTGTCTACCGAGATAATCAAAGGCAGGCCAGCCGCTTTGATACGATCAAGTTGAGAAGACGCCAGACCATAGCCATGAACCATGCCACCGCCAGATTCAAGCTTAAGTAAGACTTCATCGCCTTCACGAGCCACAGCCAGAACCGCCGTTACCTCTTCACGCAATGAAGCCACTTCTTTCGCATCAATGCTGCCGTTAAAATCAAGAACGAATAGATGTGGTTCACGCTTGCTATCAAGCTCACCCTCTTTCGCTGCTTTCTTCACTTCTTTACCGCGTGATTTTACTTTCTCTTTTTCCGCTTTCTTTTCTGCTTTATCACGGGCTTTGATGAAAGCATCATCGTGTAGATGGTGCTCTAATTGTTCAATCGTCTGTTTATGGTGTTCAGATAGGTTCGTGATTTCCAGCTCACCTTTAATCGCGCTTGATTTTCCACCCACAGATTTAGCAATGACTAAAATTGCAATGATGGCGATTACAACGGTCGCAATCTTGGCTAAAAACAAGCCGTAGTCCAACAAAAATTCCAATGTCATATCCCCTATTGTATGAATTAGTGTATTGTAACCATCTTGTCACGATTACCAAGAATTTCTCATCATTCCTGCGGTTATCTGTGTGATTAAACATCAATGGAATGACGAACATAATAAAAGAAAGAAGGATAAGCACAGTGGATTACCCAATCTCTACAGATGCCCTCAAAGATAAAGTAATTTTGGTTACAGGTGCCGGTGCTGGCATTGGTCGCCAAGCTGCACTAAGCTTCGCTCAACATGGCGCAACTGTCATTCTGTTAGGCCGCAATGTTAAAAACCTAGAATTCATTTACGATGAAATCGAAAGCGCTGGTTACCCGCAGCCTGCAATTATCCCATTGGATTTAAAAGGTGCGACAAAGCAGAACTACGTTGATATGGCTGAAACCATTCAATCACAGTTCGGTCGTTTAGACGGCCTACTTCATAATGCTGGCGTTCTTGGCACTCTGAGCCCGTTTGAGCAGATTGATGAAGAAACCTTTGATGATGTTATGCAGATCAATGTGAAGTCTGAGTTCTTGATGACTCAAGCTCTGCTACCTGCACTTAAAAAAGCAGAAGCAGGTCGTATCGTATTCACCTCTTCTACCGTTGGTCACTCTGGCCGTGCATTCTGGGGCACTTACGCGATCTCTAAGTTTGCTACCGAAGGGATGATGCAGATCTTAGCGGATGAGCTTGAAGACACAAACATCCGTGTTAATGCGATCAACCCAGGTGGTACTCAAACACGTATGCGTGCAAAAGCGTACCCAGGTGAAGATGCGAACAAGCTGAAAACGCCACTCGACATCATCCCACTGTACCTACACTTAATGAACCCAAGTGTGACAGACATTAATGGCCAATGTATCGATGCTCAACCTAAGTAACTGATATCATTGACCAATAGTAAAAATTCGCTTCCATAGCGGCTTTTTTTGTATCTAAATCAATCAACTAACACTGATACCAATCGTAGTAAATAACTGGTCATCCTAGCTTGTTAAAACACTCGATAACGGCGTTAGAAATTTTGATTGTAGAATAACTACTTATCGAAAATTTCTGCCTTGTTCTCAAGCATTTTTCCTGCGCTATTTATGATCACTTACTTACTGTGATTGGTATTATTCCCCTAATTTTCGTCATTTTGCTTTTCATCTTTTCCATTGTTAAATATACTGTATAAATACACAGGTATTTAATTATGCATGAACTAATAAAAAACTTACAAGACCGCCAGCTAATCTGGAAAGGGTTACAATCAACAACGCAAGGAAGCACCACTTCAACAGGCTATCCTCAACTGGATAAACAGCTTGATGGCGGCTTCCCGACGCACGGCGTTATTGAAGTTGAATCACAACAAGGGATCGGCGAGCTTCGCCTACTGACGCCCTATTTATCTCAACAAAACTCGCAAAAACTGGCCATATTCATTAACCCGCCAGGGAAGATCTGTGCTGAGTTTTTTAACAGCCAAGGCATTGAATTAGAAAACATTCTCGTTATCCAGCCTCAACGCGATCTCGATGCGTTGTGGGCAGCTGAGCAGTGCCTCAAAAGCGGCGCTTGTCACTCTGTATTGCTATGGGGAGCCGATCTAGAAATACACCAAACAAAGCGCCTACAAGCAGCCAGTGAAACCGGTAAGTGCCTGCAGTTTCACTTTAAAGCCACCAGCCATAATCAATTATCCCTGCCCGTTTCCTTAAGCATGAAACTCTCTTCTCACGCGCAGGGATTAAAGGTTGAAGTGACTAAGAGAAAAGGCAGCTGGTCGTATGGCAGCTTTATTCTAGACATGACACACTACTGGCCGTTACTCACAGAGAAAGTCGTTTATGAAAACAATTCAGACCGCGCTTTGTCTGGTAACACTGTGCTGGCTTTTCCTATTGCGAAGCAAGGCTAACGTATGTTGTGGCTTTATCTGCACTTTCCATCTCTGCAGTTGGATACCTTGTTTAACTCTAATGAATTGGGTTCGAGCGAAGACTCACGCGAACAACCTATTATCATCGTGGATGAAAAAGATCACCATGTACTGCAAGCAAACCCAGCTGCGCTGCAATCGGGAATTTCGCTTGGTATGGGCTTAGGGTCTGCAGCAGCTTTGTGCCACAACTTACACGTCCACCCTTACAGTATTGAACTGGAGAAAAGTAAGCTTAAAGAGATCGCTCAATGGGCGTATCTGGTCACTTCCGACATGGCGTTATTGCCACCTAATGGTTTGTTGATTAAAGCCTCTAACATGCTGTCACTTTACGACGGGCTAGATAACTACTGGCATGAGCTCAAAAGCCACTTAGAAACGCTCAATATCCAGTTCAGCTTCGCTACGGGTTATTCGCCGCTTTCTGCGATCCTTTTGGGTAAGCAAGCGATCAACCAAGCAACAAACAATATTGAGCAGATGAAAACTTGGGTCAATCAACAAGCATTGAATTCCAGTGAGCTACCGACCAAGCAAGTTGAACGCCTGAACCGTGTCGGTATCAACATCGTTGAAGATCTATTAAAGCTGCCTTTGCAAGAGGTCGCACGCCGCTTTGATATCGACTTGGTCAATTATGTCGGTCGCCTAAACGGCCAGTTCAAGCACCCAATTGATTTCTATCACCCACCAGAGAATTTCCAGCAATATTTGGAGCTGTTGTTTGATATTGAAAACATCCTATTTATCGAAAAGCCGTTGCTGAAATTACTGAATCAACTCGAGTGTTTTTTGAAGCTACGTGACAGAGTCGCGTTTGAGCTAACACTGACTCTGCACCTTAGAGATAAAGACGATCACCCGGTCTCTTTTTATTCGGCACAAGGTGATTACCTTGCAGAAAAATGGGCGAACCTTACTCATCTCACCTTAGAGTCACTCAAGCTCACAGCACCGGTTCAAGGGCTGACCCTCAGCTTGGTTCGTCATGGAGAACCCCAAATGGCCTACCATGATCTTTTTGATGGTAATACCGGAACACTTGCCGCGTTAGATTTGCTCTCATTACTGCAAGCAAAGCTTGGGCAGGCCTGTATTAAAACACCGAAAATACAGCACGACCCAAGGCCAGAAAAGGCCAATCAGTATTCGCTCCCAACACTGAGTAAATCTGTGGCAAAAAGGCAAACGCCCCCAGAGAGCGAGCAACAAACCATAGCTCTTAGCGTCGATCAACAACGACTCCGGCCCAGTATTTTACTGCCAGAGCCCGAAGCCTTAACCGAAAGCGTCACCTTGTCTCAAGGCCCTGAACGTATTGTGTCTGGCTGGTGGGACGGAGAGAAGATCATTCGTGACTACTTTATTGCTCACAGTGAAAACGGTCGGTGGTTATGGGTCTTTAAAACGCCAGATAAGCAGTGGTTTTTGCACGGCTTATTTAGCTAGTCTGTTCTACTGATTCAATTTCAGCGTCCCTTTTCAATCATGTTCACTCGCAATGGTTAAGTGAGATTACGTTATGTCTCAGCAATACTCAGAGCTATTTTGCCAAAGCAATTACTCCTTCCTTAAGGGAGCCTCACACGCAGAGGAGCTTGTTTTACAGGCCGATTTCTTGCGTTACAAAGCACTCGCGGTTACTGATGAGTGCTCAGTCGCGGGCATCGTTAAGGTTCACTCTGCGATCAAGCAACATAAACTGTCGCTCAAGCAAATTGTCGGGAGCATGTTTTGGCTAAATGAAGAGTGCCAAGTGGTCTTGATATGCCCAAACAGACAAGCCTACGCCGAGCTGTGCCGTATTATTACCAACGCGAGACGTCGTAGCAGCAAGGGACATTATCAGCTCTCTGAGTGGGACATCATGTCAGCTAAGCACTGCTTTATTCTTTGGCTTCCTCAACAGAAAAATGAAGACGCACACTGGGGGCAATGGCTCTCCCAGCATCATTCAGGTCGGTTGTGGATTGGCTTACAAAGACACCTAAAGCAAACCGACCCGCAGTACACAGATTACTGCGTTGAGCTGTCACAACATCACCAACTGCCGATTACAGCTTGTGGTGGTGTGTTGATGCACAATGCGAATCGCTTACCCTTGCAGCACTCACTCACTGCGATAAAGTACCAAAAGCCCATTACCGAAGTGGGCAGTCACTTACTCGCTAATGCCGAGCGCTGTTTACGGAGTATCAATAAGCTCTCTCATATCTTCAAAGCGGAGTGGCTAGAAGAGAGCAACCGTATCGCTGAGCTGTGTGAATTTGATTTAAATAGCTTGCGATACGAATATCCCAGTGAGCTGATTCCTCAAGGGGAGACACCCATGAGTTATCTGCGCATGTTGGTCGAAAAAGGAAAACAGACTCGCTTCCCACAAGGTGTACCTAACGACATCCAACAAATCATAGATAAAGAATTGGGATTAATTGACGAGCTTGACTACCCTTTCTTTTTTCTCACCATTCATGACATCGTGATGTTTGCCAAAAGCCAAGGCATTCTTTACCAAGGGCGAGGTTCAGCGGCCAATTCCGTGGTCTGTTACTGCTTAGAAATCACCTCTGTCGACCCAAGACAGATCTCGGTGCTGTTTGAGCGTTTCATCAGTAAAGAGCGCGATGAGCCGCCTGATATTGATGTCGATTTTGAACACGAACGTCGTGAAGAAGTCATCCAATACATCTATAAAAAATACGGTAGAGAACGGGCTGCACTTGCTGCAACAGTCATCTCTTATCGCTTCAAAAGTGCGGTGAGAGATGTGGGGAAAGCATTAGGGCTACAAGAAACTCAGCTCGACTACTTCATCAAGAACACCAATCGCAGGGACAAAAGCTTAGGTTGGCAGGCTCAGCTCACTCAATTAGGGCTACAACCTGATTCTTTGAAGGGGCAGCAGTTTATCCACTTGGTTAATGAGATTATCGGCTTCCCACGTCACTTATCTCAACATGTCGGTGGCTTTGTCATATCCTCAGGGCCTTTGTATGAGCTGGCTCCCGTCGAAAATGCAGCGATGCACGATCGAACCATTATCCAATGGGATAAGGATGATCTAGAAACCTTAGGCTTGCTGAAAGTTGATGTGCTCGCGTTGGGTATGCTCTCTGCGATTCGTAAATGTTTCGACCTGATCAAACGTATTCACGGGCGATCACTGACCATTGCTGAGATCACTCGCCTTAAGGACGATCCTCAGGTTTACGGCATGATTCAGCGAGCAGACACAGTCGGGATATTCCAAATTGAGTCACGCGCACAAATGAGCATGCTGCCAAGGCTTAAACCGAAGACTTATTACGACTTGGTGATTCAAATCGCTATCGTACGCCCAGGCCCTATTCAGGGTGATATGGTGCATCCGTTTCTCAAGCGTCGAGATGGCATTGAGCCAATCAGTTATCCATCTAAAGACGTGGAATCAGTACTGTCGCGCACCTTAGGTGTACCGATATTCCAAGAGCAAGTGATCAAACTCGCTATGGTGGCTGCAGGGTTCACAGGCGGAGAAGCAGATCAACTCAGACGGGCAATGGCCGCTTGGAAGAAAAATGGCAACGTCTTTAAGTTTAAAAACAAACTCATCGAAGGAATGCAAAAGCGCGGCTATGAGACAGAGTTTGCTGAGCAGATCTTTAAACAGATATGCGGCTTTGGCGAGTACGGTTTTCCTGAAAGCCACTCGGCTTCGTTTGCGGTGTTAGCGTATTGCTCAGCTTGGTTGAAGTGCTACTACCCTGAATGTTTCTACGCTTCTCTGTTGAATAGCCAACCCATGGGCTTTTATAGCCCCTCACAATTGGTACAAGACGCACAACGACACAATGTGGTGATACTTCCGGTATGTGTGAACGCTTCTCAAAACGACCACACGGTTGCCCCTCATCAGAATGGTCTAGCGATTCGCTTAGGGCTGCGACAAATCAAAGGATTCAGCGAGCATGGAATTCAAAGCGTGCTCGCCAATCGTCCACCATCCGGTTATCGCCACCCTAGTCAGGTGAAACAGTTATCGATGAATAAGAAAGATATCGAGCTACTGGCATCGGCCAATGCGCTACATAACGTTTCTGGAGACCGCTTCCAGACTCGCTGGGCGATCATGGACTCGGCGTCGGATTTACCTCTGTTTAGCCAAGCCTATGACGATGCTGAGGCAGGACATGACGAACATGTACTGCACAAGCCCAATGAGATGCAAGATCTACTCGAAGACTTCACCAGTGTCGGAATTTCATTGAACAAGCACCCCATCACTTTGCTCGAAGAAGCAGGACGATTAGGTCGATTCACACACATGAAAGATTTAATACAGCAAAGACACAAATCTATGGTCACCGTTGTCGGATTAGTCACAGGTAAACAATCTCCCGGCACCGCGGCAGGTGTCACCTTTGTTACGCTGGAAGATAGCACTGGCAATATTAATGTCGTGGTATGGGGAGCAACCGCACGCGCTCAACAGCAAGCTTATCTCACAGCCAAGGCGTTAAAAGTACAAGGGATATTAGAAAAAGAAGGTGAAGTCGTGCATGTTATCGCGGGAAAACTTATCGATATTACCGATGAAATTGTTGGCTTGAAAACCAAATCTCGGGATTTTCATTAGCGAAGTACCAACTGTTCTCAATCGATCATTGGCTAAAGAAAAGAGAGAAAGAAAAACGAAAAAGGGAAGCATCCGCTTCCCTTCAATTCCAGTTGTTGAGTTATGACTCAACTTCAGCTTCCGTACGTCTTTTCTTAAATTCCCTATACAGTAATAAGCTCAAAGTCATGACGACTTTAGACGTTAACCATATCATTAAGAGGAACTACCTTAGATTGTGTGTGAAAAATTACGCTAGTAGTTGAGCATATTTCGTTAAGAAAAATATGCTGCGTGAATATTAGCAAGCGTTTTCTATAAGGTCACTCAAAACAAACCGTACAGCAGCATTAATTATAAAATCTGACGCATTCGCTCTTGAGTCACTTCAACCAAGAGGTCTGGCTGGAACTTAGAAATAAAGCGGTTACACCCTACTTTCTCAACCATAGCTTCATTAAAACTTCCACTTAATGAAGTATTTAGCGTGATGAATAGGTCATGCATTCTTGGGTCAGTACGTACTTCGTGTGTCAGCTTGTAGCCGTCCATTTCAGGCATTTCAGCATCGGTGATCATCAACAATATTTCTTGATTGATGTCTTTGCCTTCATCACACCAGCCCTTAAGTAAGGTCAGTGCTTCTAAGCCATCACAACACTCAATAATGTTCAAACCCAACTGCGACAAGGTGCCTTTGATCTGGTTACGCGCTGTTGAAGAGTCATCAACGATAAGCACATTGCGTCCTATCATCTCCTGAGCTAATTGTTCATCTAAAACGCCTTCAGAGATCGAGACATCGTAATCAATGATCTCAGCCAACACTTTCTCAACATCGATGATCTCGACGATCTTGTGCTGCTCTTCTTCTTGAATATGCGTAATAGCGGTTAGGTAGTTTGCACGGCCTGTTGTCTTTGGCGGCGGTTGGATTTCTGTCCATGTCGTGTTCACGATATTACGAACTTGCCCAACCAAGAAACCTTGTACGGTTCGGTTGTATTCCGTAATAATCAGGTTGCTCTCTTGAGACTCCGCACGAGATGGCGGAAAGCCAATGGCACTGCGTAAATCGATAACAGGCACCGATTCACCACGTAAAGACGCAACACCCGTAATATGATGATGAGAGCCCGGTAAGCGAGTGAGTACTGGCACTTTGAGGACTTCTTTCACTTTAAATACGTTAATCGCAAATAGTTGACGACTATTTAAGCTGAATAACAAGAGTTCCAGACGGTTTTCACCGACCAGTTTGGTTCTCTGATCAACCGAATTTAAAACGCCAGACATACAACACCTTAGTGACAAATAATAACTGTGGCTACAATAGCCTACTTCAATAGGTTAAAGCAAAGCGCCAATGCACAGAATGCTTAAACTAAGTACAACAAATGATGTTATACAAAGCTTAAGTACATGGAAAGGTTCAAGGTAAGGCTACAAGACGAGAAAAAGGGGTTAACCTTCAATAACTTTCATTAACAGTTGGCCATCGTATAAGGCCTGCTTGATGAGCGCAGCACCTGGCATGGTTGCCTGCTTATAAAAACGAGATTCCACCAGCTCTAAGTCTTTATGGTAAACCGATAGACTCTGCTCTTCGATACACTTTTGAATCGCCGGGTATAACACGCTCTTCGCCTGATTGATAACACCACCCACCAAGATTTTCTCTGGGTTGAACAGGTTAATCACAATCGCAATCGCAGAACCTAGATAACGGCCTAACTGTTCAATCACTTCGACAGCCAGCGGATCCCCATTAGCAGCGGCAGCACAGATCTGTTCAATAGTGACGTCTTCAAACACCGTTAGCGTTGATTCTTCACCATTTACCAATCGCTCTTTGACTTGCTCACGGATTGCCTGAGAACTCGCCACCGTTTCTAAACAGCCTCGATTACCACAGTGGCAAAGCTTGCCTTCCTTGTCGATCTGGATATGCCCCAACTCACCGATGTTACCGTGACGTCCTTGCAGAACGCGACCATCAAGAATGATCCCGGCACCTAAACCGTGGTGAATCGAGATAAGAACAGAGTTGTCGTTGTCTTGTGAGTTACCAAACAGCTTTTCTGCTAATGCCCACGCTCGGGTATCATTGGCAATAAAAACTGGCAAACCGGTTTCTTTGTAGATCTCCGGCCCCAACGCTAAGTTTTCAACGTTATAGTGCGGCATCTGCAACACAATACCTTGCTCTGAATTCACCAGACCTGGCAGTGTGATAGCGATACTCGTCACCCTGTCGAGTTGCTCGGCATAGGTTTGGAAGAACTCATCGATTTCATGGAGAAGACGCGCAAGCACATCGTCTTGATCACGTTCATGGATATCAATCTTGGTATCGATAAGCACGTCGCCGCCCAATTCATGGAGCGCGATCGTCAAGTATCCGCGACCAAGACGCATCGACAAAAATTGCCAACCTTCGTTATTGGTTTGCAGACCGACAGCAGGACGCCCACGAGTCGTGGCTTCTTGAACCGTCGTTTCGTGAATAAGGTGAGCTTCAATGAGTTCACGGGTAATTTTAGTAATACTCGCCGGAGCCAACTCACTTTGCTTGGACAGATCGATACGAGAAATAGGACCTTTAAGGTCAATTAGTTTATATACACGACCAGCATTGACCTGTTTGATATGATCAATATGGCCCGGTTGAGCCATGTACATTTTACGCTCCAGAAATCATCAACGAGGTAATTTTTTTACTTTGCGAAGTAATTGTGAAGTCACTTGGTATATCGCCGTGACCAGTATCACGTATATACATAAATCTTTGTGTATAGAGTCAAATAGTTCGAGGAAAATTAACACCCACATCGATAATTTGCGACTTAATTTTCAGAATAAAACATCGCGTTTGAGCCCTGAATTCAATAATTAAAGGCAAATCAAGAAATATCCTCCTAGCTCCCAATAAATTATCAATTAATGCATATACTTAATTCAGTCTTTTAAAAGATTACTTGGCCTCACTCTAGGAGTATTCATGACAGCCGAATTAAGAAAAACGAAAATCGTCACAACGCTAGGCCCTTCTACTGATAAAGGTAACGTGCTTGAAGAGATCATCAAAGCCGGTGCCAATATTGTTCGTATGAACTTCTCTCACGGCACCAGCGACGACCATATACAACGCGCAGAAAAAGTCAGAGCAATAGCAAAAAGACACGGTACTCAAATCGCCATTCTCGGAGACTTACAAGGTCCCAAGATTCGTGTGTCGACATTCAAAGATGGCAAAATCCAACTTGCCGTAGGCGACCTGTTCACTCTCGATAGCAGCCTAGGTTTAGGTGAAGGCAATCAAGAAGCCGTTGGCCTTGATTACAAAGAACTGCCTAACGACGTATCCGCCGGCGATATACTGTTGCTTGACGATGGTCGTGTTCAACTCAAAGTAACCAAAGTGGAAGGCTGTCGCGTTCATACCGAAGTCATCATTGGCGGCCCACTCTCAAATAACAAAGGCATCAACAAAAAAGGGGGTGGCCTTTCCGCAGAAGCGCTAACAGAAAAAGACAAGCGCGACATCGTCACCGCCGCACAAATCAAAGTGGATTACCTAGCGGTGTCTTTCCCTCGTAATGGTGAAGACATGCACTATGCTCGTCAGCTTGCACGAGAAGCCGGCTTAGAAGCTCACCTCGTCGCAAAAGTGGAGCGAGCAGAGACAGTAGCTACAGTTGAGAACATGGATGACATCATAATGGCCTCAGATGTGGTCATGGTGGCTCGTGGTGACCTCGGAGTGGAAATTGGCGACCCTGAGTTAGTCGGAGTACAAAAACAGCTTATACGCCGTGCCAGAGCGCTTAACCGAACTGTCATCACCGCAACTCAGATGATGGAATCAATGATTTCTGCGCCAATGCCAACCCGTGCCGAAGTTATGGATGTTGCCAACGCCGTACTCGATGGCACCGATGCTGTGATGCTGTCTGGTGAAACTGCAGCTGGTGACTACCCAGTCGAGACCGTAAAATCGATGGCTGAAGTCTGTATTGGTGCGGAAAAAATGGCAGGCATTAATAACCAATCCAATTACCGTATTGACCGCACCTTTGTTACTGCCGAAGAAACCGTTTCGATGGCGACCATCTACTCTGCAAACCATATGGAAGGCATTAAAGGCGTTGTCACTCTCACCGAGTCAGGCCGCACCGCACTGATGATGTCTCGCCTGAGTGCCGACATGCCGATCTACGCGCTGTCTCGTAACGAAGGAACGCTTAATCGCTG
Source organism: Vibrio sp. 10N.247.311.47 (assembly GCF_041467535.1). Classification (NCBI taxonomy): domain Bacteria; kingdom Pseudomonadati; phylum Pseudomonadota; class Gammaproteobacteria; order Vibrionales; family Vibrionaceae; genus Vibrio; species Vibrio sp. 10N.247.311.47. The sequence continues at coordinate 94,928 of NZ_JBFSUR010000009.1, read as the reverse complement.
TACCTTATACCGAGGTGTGACACCAATCTACTTCGAGACAGAAGCCGAAGACAGCTTTGACATTGCACTATCTACACTCACTTGCTTGAAAGAGAAAGGACACCTTAAGTTTGGTGACCTAGTGATCGTCACTCAAGGCGACATTATGGATGTAGCAGGGTCAACCAACTGTATGAGAATCTTGCCTGTCACCTAATATTTGACCTTAAGGCGAAACGATTCGCCTAATCTCAAAAACTTAAAAGGGTTATCGAACCAAGTTCAATAACCCTTTTTCATTTCAGAACACGACTCACTAAAATCTGCTTAAACAGCATAACGAGATCACAGCATGCTAGCTCATCAACTTCGGGAATTAGTTACCCGCAGCAATGGTGGCTAACTGTGGCATATGCGAGTTGCGAGCGTTTTCCGTTGAGGTATAGGTCTCCACAAATCGGTAACCGGCTTCTAAACCCAATTCGTAATCATGCAGTAAATCATCTTTATGACTCATTAATGAGCTCGATTTAAGCGTTTGACTAGGTGCTATCTGAACCACAAACGCGTCGTCTGGTGGCGAATTCAAAAAATCCTGAGTCAATGAGTAGGTCTGATAATGCACCATCAGCATGTCAGCCAACCCTGAATCAAACTTATCTCCGATTAAATGACTTAAGCGATAAATATCATCTGCACCAAATAGCCAGCGACCACCGTTCAGCAGGTCTAAATGCCCACGGTCACGCTTCTGCTCTTTTGAGCGCATAATTTGTTGTTGGAAGAAAGAGGTCCAGTCGGTTTTCCACTGTTCCACTTTCTGTTGCCAATGGCCTTGAACACTGTCGAAAGATTCGCGGAACCACTCCAGTTCTTCTGCAGATATAGGTTTAGGCGCTTTGACTGAAGATCCCTTAACTGGTGCTTCAACCAAATGGGTATTACCTTCCTCCACCACTGGCTCAGTACGAATCACCACAATAGAACGAGCTTGTCTTCGCCACGCTTCCTGAACTGGGATACACGCCGATACACCACCGTCCACATAAGCACTGTCACCAATAAAGACTTCGTCATTGTACAAGCGAGGAATAGCACAGGTCGCAATCATCACCTTGTACCAATCTTCGCCCAATAATGGGAAGTAGTGGTCTCGTAAGTCTTTGGAATCCGTTACAGCCGCATAGAAGTGGCGATCGCCTAGCGTTTGTCGTCCTAAATCCAGATCGAGCTTATATGGGTAAGCCATGATTTGTTCTAGCGCCCATTCTAATCCTAGGTTCTTTCTGTGTCGTATATAGGAAAAGAGATTGAAGAACTCTGGTGAGGTTGTGAGGTCGAGAACAAAAGAACGTCCAAGGCCTTTATCACGGCACAGATAAGCACATAAGTTGAGAGCACCTGCTGAGGTACCAAAAAATTCGTCGAAGGGGTCAAAATTTGAGAGAAGAAAGGCATCCAGCACTCCAGAAGTAAAAATACTTCTCTGTCCGCCACCTTGAGCGACCAGTGCTGTTTTTCCAGCAATAAACTTAGCGTAATAATCCAAGTCTATTGCTGTATCAATATTGGTTATAATCCCACTATTCATTATTCATTATTCATTATTCCCTGAGTATCAAAACTCAGCCTCGCAATAGATGGTATTAACTACCAATCGCAATAAAGCCAAATGAAAGAATGATCATGTAGATAAACACGGTAATTTGTAGGGCATTTTTCAGATTATGGTCCATAGACACCTCTGGCTTATTATTAATTTGTCGAGTCTCTATTTAAGTACTATCAGGTGTGTGAAGTATCTTCAAGAATCGTCGAAATTAGTCGCACAATATTGATGTAACCATCACAGTTAGTAAGTGTATGGATAAGGATATACTCATGAATAACAAAGCAAATATGATGGCACTGATTACGCTTCTCTCCGTTTCAAGCGCGTATGCTTCGCCGGAGATCATCATTACACCTATGGTAGGTTATACCGGCGGTGGCAGTGTCGAAGACCAGGACGGTAAAACCTATGACATGAAAGGCTCTGAAAATTACACCTTTGCCATTGAAACGCCACTTGAAAAAGGACGCATCGGCTTCTTCTACTCCAATCAGAGCTCGGAATTAGAAACGCTTAACCTAAGCTCCTCCATCCAATACCTGCACCTTCAAAGCAGCATCTACTACCCTGCTTCGCCTGTGTTGTCGGGTTATCTAGGGCTAGGCCTGGGTGCTTCTTACGTCGATGTAGACTGGGCAAAAGATAAGTATGGATTCTCAACTTCTATCTTTGGTGGCTTAGAGTACAAATTTAGTGACCGACTAGCGTTGAACACACAAGTACGTTGGTTAGGCACGGTTGTCGACAACGATACCTCCGGTGTTTGTAATATCCCAAATAACGGGCAAGAGTGCATCATTCGCTTTGATACCGACTGGATGAACCAATTCCAAGCCAATGTCGGACTGAGTTTTACTTTCTAAGCGGCTCAATGAAGCAAAAATATAAGATCGGCCCAAACTAAAAAACCAGCTAAATGCTGGTTTTTTCATTATTAAAACGGTTTTAGTTCAGGTTAGAACTTATAGGTAACACCTAAAGCGCCGCCCACTTGCAACTCAACACCTTTATACATATCGAGTTCAGGGTGAACTTGAGCGTAAGCATTCCAACCTTCGTAGAAATTCACTTTCACGCCTAACGGCAAGCGTAAGCCAAAGTCGTCATTCCATTCAGCCCAAGCACCAGCACCGACGTACCAGCTCAACGGAGCTTCAGTCTCGAACTGACCACGCTTCAAAATGTAATCAAAGGCAGCGCCGTCATTGCCAATCGTAGCACGGTATTTCTGATCAAATTCCACAACGACACTCAGGTCTTGGTCAATGGCGAGTCCAACTTCCAAAGCTGGAGCTTCAGAAGCTTGAGCAAACGAGGCTCCGCTGCAGCACATAAGGCCGATCAAGTAACGATGTTTCATAATATTCTCAGACTGTACTTAAAAAACGGAAGTCTACTGGAATCTCAGCAAAAGGTGTCATCGCTGGGTAAAAGATAAAAGACACGAAAAATTTGGGAACGACCATCAAATGATCGAGTTGAATGATAAGTACCTGAGTTAATGGAGATTAAGCACAATAGATCTTTCATAGAGCAGAAAACAAAAAAGGAGGCCTTTCGGCCTCCTTTCAATTTATTGAATCAGAGAATTAACCGTTGTTACGGATCCACTCATCCATGTCTGTCTTAAGGTTGTCAGACTTAGTACCGAAGATAGCTTGTACGCCACCCGCTACTACTACAACACCTGCAGCGCCTAGTTTCTTCAGCTTGTCTTGGTCAACAAGAGCTGTATCAGCTACTGCAACACGTAGACGAGTAATACAAGCGTCAAGACCAGTGATGTTCGCTTTGCCACCGAATGCAGCAACTAGCTCACCAGCAAGTTCAGAACCAGTCGCAACTGACTCTTCTTCAGTCTCGTCTTCACGGCCTGGAGTTTTAAGGTCTAGAGCTTTAATCACAGTGCGGAATACGATGTAGTAAATTGCAGCGTAAGCAATACCACATACAACCATTAGGCCCATCTTAGACGCGTGGCCAGATAGAACTAGGAAGTCGATTAGACCGTGTGAGAAAGATGTACCGTGTACAAAACCTAGAGTGTTCGCAAGAACGTATGCAGAACCAGCTAGTAGAGCGTGGATTGCGTACAGTACTGGAGCAACGAATAGGAAAGAGAATTCGATTGGTTCAGTGATACCCGTTAGGAATGAAGTCAACGCAGCAGAAGCCATGATGCCCATTACTTTAGCGCGGTTTTCAGGCTTAGCTGAGTGTGCAATCGCGATTGCAGCAGCAGGTAGACCGAACATCTTGAACATGTAACCACCAGCTAGCTGACCGAAGCCATTGCCCGCTGCACGAGATGCGTCATCAGCAACTAAGTAACAAGTAAGAACACCGTTTTGAGTTTCGCCAGCAGCGTTTACACAAGTACCAGCTTCAAAGAAGAAAGGTACGTTCCAAACGTGGTGAAGACCAAATGGAATTAGAGAACGCTCAACGATACCGTAGATACCAAACGCCACTTGTGGGTTTTGGTGAGCAGCCCAATCAGAGAACGCAGAGATAGCGCCGCCAACTGGTGGCCATACTACAGATAGTAGGATTGCTAGACCAATCGCAGAGAAACCTGTGATGATTGGCACAGCACGCTTACCAGCGAAGAAGCCAAGGTACTCTGGTAGTTGAATACGGAAGAAACGGTTGAATGCCCAAGCAGCAACACCACCGACTAGGATACCACCTAGTACACCAGTATCGATTTTATCAACGCCCATTACACCAGCCATTACGCCAAGTGTAGCAGTCATGATGCCATAACCAACGATAGCAGCTAGACCCGCTACACCATCGTTGTTAGTAAAGCCAAGTGCAACACCTACTGCGAACAGTAGTGCCATTTGACCGAATACTGAACCACCAGCTTGTTCCATTAAGTTTGAAACGATTTCTGGAATGAAAGGAAGATCTGCTGCACCGACACCTAGCAAAATACCCGCAACTGGTAAAACTGATACTGGAAGCATCAGAGACTTACCAACTTTCTGCAGGCTAGCAAAAAGGTTCTTAAACATGTTTATGCTCCTGATAAAGATAAAATAATTATATTGGGTTCTAACGGCACACCCCCGTAGCCTATATGTTAGCACCCTGCGAAAATGTAACCATGTATTGCATTATATTTTCTGCCGCTAAATATATATTGATGGGGAACTAACTTTCTAGTCACTTACGAAATTTAGTTTCAAAACACGTCTTGGATCACATGTCAAATCTAGAAATGCAATGCTTTACAAGTGTTTAATGCATTGAAATATATAAGTATTTTTCAAGAGCCCTATTATTTTACTGGGTAAATAAAATAGGAGCGAATGTTATTTTTAGTAACAAAATTACAAATGTTATAATTAGCGCTCTCAAGTTCAACATAATTCGTAAACATTAAAAAAAAACGTATTTTTGGTGATCAAAAACACAAAAAGGGAGCTTTTGCTCCCTTTTATTTGTTTACTTAGATTTTTATCGCAAAAAAAGTTTTTGGTAATTTTTGGTCGTTTGTTCGGCAACCTCTTTCATCGACACACCTTTTAATTGCGCAATGTAGGCCGCCACTTCGACGACATATGCAGGCTGATTCTGCTTTCCACGATATGGAATGGGCGCCAAGTATGGAGAATCCGTCTCGATCAGCAACCTGTTTAGCGGTAGGTTTTTAACAACTTCTTTAAGTTCTGTAGCCTGCTTAAAGGTCACAATGCCTGAAATTGAGATATAGAAACCTAGTTCCATTGCTGCTTCTGCGAATGCTTGATCTTCGGTAAAGCAGTGAATCACACCGCCACACTTCTCAGCTCCACCATCACGTAAAATAGCTAATGTGTCTTCACGTGCGTTACGAGTGTGAATGATCAAAGGTTTATTCAGCTCAACGGCTAACTCAACATGCTGCTTAAATCGTAGCTGTTGCAGCTCCGCCGTCTCTGGTTGGTAGTGATAATCTAAACCTGTCTCTCCAATCGCCACAACCTTAGGGTTGCTCGCGTATTCACGCATTGTCTCTAGGCTGAAATCACTTTCAACATCGAGAGGGTGAACGCCACAAGAGGCTTTAACGTTATCAAACGGCGAGATCATCTCGAGCATATTTTCAAACGAATCGAGTGTCACACCGACAGAAAGCAATTGGTCTACATTAGCAGCCTTCGCCTTGTTAACCACATCTTCTACGCTGGTGTGTAAATCTTGGTAATCCAGTTTGTCTAAATGACAGTGGGAATCTACGAACATGTTTCCTCGCAAGTGGCTATCAGCCAATTCATTATGAGTAGCTCCGTATTGAGCCCAGGGTGTTGCTTTAACTGCTCAATCAATGTCAGCAGTTTATTCGATGCTGCATAAGCACTTTGATAAGACATCGCCTCACACAGTGCTTTCGCACTCGGAGTGAAAGCCTGATTCGCCAAACCAAAATGCAGCTTCTGTACATCTGACAATAGATGCCAAAGCCAGCCAAGTTGAATCAAAGGGTCTTTGCTAAGCTCTGTAGAGAACTTTAGCATGTCAGGTTGAGTGCCTTTTATCACATTCACAAAGCCATCGAGCGCTTTTGTTGAAGCTTCAACGCCACCTTGCTCAAACATCGCTTTTGCTTTTAAAGGCGCGTTGTCATTGAGTGCTAAAATATACTGCGGTACCGCTTTGCCCACTTCACCATCTAACCACGCTGATGCTGTCTCTAACTCCGGACTAACCACATTGAATTGCTGACAACGGCTAATAATAGTCGGCATTAAGCGATTACTGTTACGAGTAGACAGAATGAAGATGCACTTGCTTGATGGCTCTTCCAGAGTTTTCAATAGTGCGTTGGAAGCCGATTCGTTCATTGCTTCAGCAGGGTTAAGCAAAATAACGCGCAAACCACCTAACTGAGAAGACTCTTGAGCCCAGCGGTTACTGGCACGCACTTGATCAACCGTGATCGACTTACCTTCTTTCTCGGGTGAGATCACATGAAAATCAGGATGACTGCCCGACTTCATTAACTCACAGCTGTGGCAAAACCCGCACGACTCGCTTTCATAGTTCGTGCACATCAATGCGTCGGTAAGTTGGCTAATCAAAGCATCAACGCCGAGCCCTTCCGGTGCATTAACAATCACAGAGTTAGGAAAACGCTCCGCATCGAGACTTTTTTTCCACTCACTCCATACCGGTGTGAGCCAAGAATACACTTCAGCCATGACTACCTACTGTTTGTCGAGCCAAGCAGTTAGCGCGACTTTAATATCAGCGGCTACTTGCTCAATTTCTTGCTGCGCGTTAATCACAAGTACAGAATCATCTTGTTCTGCAATTTCTAGATAGCGCTCACGCGTTCGGTCAAAAAATGAGATGTCCATCTTTTCAATTCTATCAAGCTCACCACGGCCTCTAGCACGCTCTAGCCCTACTCTAGGGTCTAGGTCCAAATATAGCGTTAGATCGGGTTTAAAGCCGCCTAGCGTGGTTGCTTTCAGTGATTCCATAGTCGTGCGCGCGATCTGGCGACCACCACCTTGGTATGCCTGTGAAGACATATCATGACGATCACCCAATACCCATTGACCATTGGCGAGTGCCGGCTTGATGACGTTCTCGACTAATTGAACACGTGCTGCATACATCAACAGCAATTCAGTCATGTCTTGAAGCTTCTCGCCTTCGTGCTCTTCTTTAACCAATGAACGCATCTTTTCAGCTAAGACAGTACCACCCGGCTCGCGAGTATTAACAATATCTTCAACACCCGATGCTTTTAATGTCTCAACGATGGCATTGATTGCTGTGCTTTTGCCAGCGCCTTCAAGGCCTTCAACCACGATAAATTTCGACTGATTCATAATTATTTCTTTATCTGTTTTTTCTTAATTGCTTTAAGTAAGCTCGCACTGCACGGTTATGCTCAGTCAAACTCTTTGAAAATACGTGCCCACCTGTTCCACTCGCAACGAAATACAAGTAGTTGCTCTTCTCTGGATTCAACGCCGCGTTGATAGACGCTTTGCCTGCCATAGCGATAGGTGTCGGTGGCAAGCCACTCATTGTATAGGTGTTGTAAGGCGTTGGCGTGCGTAAGTCTTTCTTACGGATGTTGCCATCGTAGCTGTCACCCATGCCATAGATAACCGTTGGGTCAGTTTGCAAACGCATACGCTTGTTTAGACGGTTAACAAACACAGAAGAAACACGCTCACGTTCTGACGCAACAGCGGTCTCTTTCTCAATGATAGATGCAAGAATTAACGCTTCGTATGGCGATTTAAGAGGCAGCTTATCCGCTCGATTTTCCCACTCTTCATTCACCACGCTCATTAGGTCTCGATGCGCGCGCTTCAACAAATCTAAATCAGTGGTGCCGTAGGTGTAGTGATACGTTTCTGCTAAGAAGAGACCTTCTAGCTTTTCGTTTTCAATACCCAACTTTTCAGCGATCTCTTTTTCAGAAACGCCATCCAATGTCTGTTGAATGAATTCGTTGTCTTTTAGCTGAACAAGCCATTCGTCAAAACGACTGCCTTCAACAAAGGTAATAGTAAACTGGTGTTCTTTCCCTTCTACAAGCACCTGTAGCGCTTGCTCTAAGGTTAAACCCGGTTCAAGCAGGAAAGTACCCGCTTTTACGTCTACAAGCTCAGGATGTAACTTACGGATTAATTTCTCGTAAGGAGAAGCCTCAAACAGCCCCTCGTTAATCAACTGGGCTAGAACGCGGTTAAAGCTGCTACCTGAAGCAACAGTCACGACTTGTGGTTTTTCTAATTGAATAACTTGTTTCAGGTTATCTTGCGCTTGGTTGTAAACATAAAAACCAGCAGCACCGGCTGCAATTAAGCACAAGATAATAAAAATAAATAACTTTTTGATCACGAGTTTAGTTGTCCTTGAAGGCTACGAGTAATGGTTCCAATGTTAAATTGGGTATCACTAATACGGGTAACTGGGGCAACCCCTAAAATGGAGTTTGTCATGAAAACCTCATCAGCTTGCATGAGTTGAGATAAGCAGTAGTCACTAATTGTAACGGAAAGTTCAGCCTGATTCAGCGCGGTTAACACTTGCTTACGCATAACCCCCGCGACACCACTTTGAGTGAGTTGAGGTGTGTATATCGACTGACCTTTGCGCCAGAACAGATTGGCCATGGTGGTTTCAATCACATTGCCCGATATATCAAGAACCACGCCATCCACTTCATTAGCTTGATCCATTTCATCTTTCATCAAAATCTGCTCAAGGCGATTATTGTGCTTATGGCCAGCCAGTAGTGGGCTCAAACCTAGCGCTTGATGGCAGATACCGAGTTCAACACCGGAGTCTTGCCACGCTGAATAATGGCTTGGGTAATCAAAGGTACTGATGGTGATTGTCGGCTTGGCGATATTCTTGGTACTGTAGCCACGCCCACCCGCTCCACGACTAACGTGCAGCTTGATCCCTGCTTTTTGATTATGAGGCTTGTTGGCGTTATGGAGCTTCTTTGAACCATCAAGGCTCTTTGTGCCATGAAGAGCGTTATGTTGGATGTGTTGAAGCGCAGTATCGAGCCAAAGACTAACAACATCCCAATCAAGAGCAGAAATGCGTAGCGCTTTAAGGCACTCGTCGACACGGTGCTGATGATCGTGAAGATGTTGTATCTCACCATCACTCACGAGCATTGTCGTAAAACAGCCGTCTCCGTACTGAAACGAGCGATCCAAAATATCGATAGTTTGCTGGCTTTCTCCATCAACCCAAAACATGTTTTTCCCCATAAAAAGAAACGGCTCAATGCTAAAGCATCAAGCCGTTTAAAAACAAGTCTAATTGTGACTATCTACGAGTGTTTACGTCTTTAATAAGATGATTAAATCTTTTTGAAGATCAAACAGCCGTTTGTACCACCGAAACCGAATGAGTTACATGCAGCATATTCCATGTTGCTAACTTCACGCGCAGTGTGAGGTACTAAGTCAATATCTAAGCCTTCTTCAGGATCATCTAGGTTGATTGTTGGTGGAACAATTTGGTCAACCAGAGACATAGCCGTGATGATAGCTTCAGCAGAACCAGCAGCACCTAGAAGGTGGCCTGTCATTGATTTCGTAGAAGAAACCAATACTTGCTTGCTGCCTGCTTCGCCAAGAGCACGCTTGATGCCCTTAACTTCCGCTACGTCACCAGCAGGAGTCGAAGTACCGTGTGCGTTTACATAACCGATTTGTTCACCAGTAATGCCAGCATCACGCATAGCCGCTTCCATTGCTAGTGCGCCACCTGAGCCATCTTCACTTGGAGATGTCATGTGGTAAGCGTCACCCGACATACCGAAGCCAACTAGCTCACAGTAAATCTTAGCGCCACGAGCTTTCGCATATTCGTACTCTTCAAGAACCATCATGCCTGCACCGTCGCCAAGAACGAAGCCATCACGGCCTTTGTCCCATGGACGAGAAGCTTTTTGAGGCTCATCGTTACGAGTAGAAAGTGCTTTAGCCGCACCAAAACCGCCCATACCTAGTGGAGTTGATGCTTTTTCAGCACCACCCGCTAGCATTGCGTCTGCATCGCCGTATGCAATCATACGAGCCGCGTGACCAATGTTATGTAGGCCAGTCGTACATGCAGTAGAAATCGCGATGTTTGGACCGCGTAGGCCACGCATGATAGACATGTGACCAGCAATCATATTCACGATCGTCGACGGTACGAAGAACGGGCTGATCTTACGAGGGCCTTTTTCAGTTAGAGCTTGGTGACCGGCTTCGATCAAACCAAGACCACCAATACCAGAACCGATAGCAACACCCACACGTGGAGCGTTTTCTTCAGTAATAGTTAGGGCTGAATCATCTAAAGCTTGAATACCTGCTGCGACGCCGTACTGGATGAACAAGTCCATCTTACGAGCATCTTTTTTAGTCATATACTCTTCGCAGTTAAAGTCTTTAACTAGACCTGCAAAACGAGTTGAGAAATTGGTTGCATCAAAATGATCGATATTAACGATACCACTTTGACCAGCTAGCAGGGCTTTCCAAGAAGATTCTACAGTGTTGCCTACCGGTGACAACATACCCATGCCAGTGACAACTACACGACGCTTGGACACGATTTTACACTCCGGGGATTGAGGTGATTTAAGATGAGGATAGATGAGTTAGATAAAACACAGGCGGTCGAGGTGACCGCCTGGGAGAGATTATTACTGAGCGCTAGTTACGTAATCGATAGCTGCTTGAACAGTAGTAATTTTCTCAGCTTCTTCATCTGGGATTTCAGTGTCAAATTCTTCTTCTAGAGCCATTACTAGCTCTACTGTGTCTAGAGAATCTGCACCTAGGTCATCAACGAAAGAAGCTTCGTTTTTAACTTCAGCTTCGTCTACACCTAGCTGTTCAACAATGATTTTCTTTACGCGTTCTTCGAGGTTGCTCATTTTTTCTTTTCCTTTACAGAGTTCGCTTTATGCGATGTTTTCCGTAGTTTATTCAATCTATTGAAAGTTGCAAGGTCAACTTTTCTGGTCAAACCACAATTTTCACGATTTTAACCGAAATTACGTATGATCTTGACTTAAATCATGCACAAATGTTGCACATAATTTACACCATGTACATACCGCCATTGACGTGAAGTGTTTCACCTGTGATATAAGCTGCCGCAGGTGACGCCAAAAATACCACAGCTTCAGCGATTTCGCGAGGGTCACCTAGTCGACCTGCTGGTACATTCGCCAAAGTTGCTGCACGTTGGTCATCATTTAGCGCTTTAGTCATGTCTGTTTCGATAAAACCAGGCGCTACAGTGTTTACTGTAATGCCACGAGACGCAACTTCACGAGCCATTGATTTAGTAAAGCCAATTACACCAGCTTTTGCAGCTGCGTAGTTAGCTTGACCAGCGTTACCCATAGTACCAACTACAGAACCAACGTTAACAATACGGCCTTGACGCTTCTTCATCATGCCACGCAATACAGCTTTAGACATGCGGAAAATAGGCGTTAGGTTAGTATCAATGATGTCGTTCCACTCATCGTCTTTCATACGCATAAGTAGGTTATCACGAGTGATACCAGCGTTGTTAACTAGAATGTCAATCGCACCGAATTCATCGTTGATGGTTTTCAGTGTAGCAGCAATTGAGTCAGTATCCGTTACATTAAGAGCAAGACCTTTACCGTTCTCACCAAGGTACTCGCTGATTGCAGCTGCGCCGCCTTCAGATGTCGCAGTACCGATAACTTTAGCACCACGCTCAACTAAAAGTTCAGCGATTGCACGACCGATGCCACGGCTTGCGCCTGTAACTAGTGCAACTTTGCCTTCTAAATTCATCATAACTTCTCTATTAAGTGGTTATTTACTTAGCAGCTTCTAGTGATGCAGTGTCATTAACTGCAGCAGCTGTCATAGTTTTTACGATTCGTTTTGTTAGACCAGTAAGAACTTTACCAGGGCCTAATTCAAGTAGCTTCTCAACGCCTTGCTCATTCATCGCTTGTACGCCTTCAGTCCAACGAACTGGGCTGTACAGCTGACGAACAAGTGCGTCTTTAATTTTTGCAGGATCTGTTTCAGCGATAACATCAACGTTATTGATAACAGGCAATGCTGGCGTGTTGAACTCTAGAGCTTCTAGAGCCACCGCTAGCTTGTCTGCTGCTGGCTTCATCAGTGCACAGTGAGACGGCACAGAAACAGGTAGCGGAAGTGCACGCTTAGCGCCCGCTTCTTTACAAAGTGCACCAGCACGCTCTACTGCCGCTTTGTTACCCGCGATAACAACTTGGCCAGGAGAGTTAAAGTTAACTGGAGACACAACTTCGTCTTGCGCAGCTTCTTCACACGCTTTAGCAATCGCTTCATCGTCTAGACCGATGATTGCGTACATTGCACCAACACCTGCAGGAACCGCTTCTTGCATCAGTTGACCACGTAGTTCAACCAGCTTGATCGCTTCTTTAAAGTCGATAACGCCGGCACATACAAGTGCAGAATATTCACCTAGGCTGTGACCTGCTAGATTTACAGGTTGCTCTAGGCCAAGCTCTTGCCATACACGCCAAATTGCAACAGACGCTGTTAATAGAGCCGGTTGAGTGCGAAAAGTTTCATTTAGATTTTCTACAGGACCATCTTGAACCAATGCCCATAGATCGTAACCAAGTGCTTCTGAAGCTTCAGCAAATGTCTTTTTAACAACATCATACTGTTCGCCTAGGTCAGCAAGCATACCGATAGCTTGAGAGCCTTGGCCTGGGAATACGATAGCAAATTTGCTCATTGTAATTTTCCTTTAAGCAAAGCAAAAAATTGAATAAGGCACATAAGTTATGTGCCTTGTTTGTTGATTATCGCTTAGGGTTAGAATTTAACTAACGCAGAACCCCAAGTGAAGCCGCCGCCAAATGCTTCAAGTAGAAGCGTTTGACCACGTTTAATTCGCCCGTCGCGAACAGCCTCATCTAGGGCCGTTGGTACGGTAGCTGCTGACGTGTTGCCGTGCTTATCAAGAGTAATCACTACTTGATCAAGCGACATCGTCAGCTTTTTAGCGGTTGCCGAGATAATACGGTAGTTCGCTTGGTGTGGAACTAACCAATCAAGCTCTGACTTATCCATATTGTTCGCCGCTAAGGTGTCTTTAACTAGCTTAGAAAGCTGAGTTACCGCCACTTTAAATACTTCGTTGCCCGCCATGTGCAGCCATTTGTCTGCATCACCGCCGCGCTCTGGTACTTCTAGGCTTAGAAGCTCACCGTATTTACCATCAGAGTAAATATGAGTAGACAAAATACCTGGCTCTTCGCTTGCGCCTACAACCACCGCGCCTGCTGCATCACCAAATAGGATGATAGTAGAGCGGTCAGTCGGATCACAGGTTTTTGACAGTGCATCAGCACCAATTACCAAAACGTTCTTACACATGCCAGTCTTGATGTGTTGATCAGCAACAGACAGTGCGTAGACAAAACCAGAACACGCTGCAGCCAAATCAAACGCAGGGCAGCCTTTGATACCAAGCTTGCCTTGTACCTGACATGCCGAAGACGGGAATGTGTGGCTACTGCTGGTTGTCGCAACGATGATTAAATCAATCTCTTCTTTGTCGATACCTGCCATTTCAATGGCATTTTCAGCAGCGTAAAACGCCATATCAGCAACGGTTTCGTTTTCCGCTGAAATACGACGCTCTTTAATACCCGTTCTAGCAACGATCCACTCATCGCTAGTCTCTACCATTTTCTCTAAGTCTGCGTTAGTACGCACCTGAGATGGCAAGTAGCTGCCAGTACCTAAAATTTTGCTATACATGAAGACTAATAATGCCTCTCGAGTAAAACCGCTTCCAAACGATCGCTAATGCGGCTGGGGACTTGTCGTTTGACCTCGTGTACTGCTTCACCAATCGCGTTGACGACTGCAGACACATCAGCACTTCCATGACTTTTAATGACAATGCCGCGCAATCCTAACAAACTTGCGCCGTTATACTGGTCGGGGTTCAAGGTTTTTAATTCAGTAAATAGCTCAGAAAACAGCATTCTGGCTATCCAACCCTTTATTGTTGAAGCCATCATGCGCGTTTTTAGCTTATCAATAAAGAGCTGAGCCGTACCTTCGCACGTTTTTAAGCAGACATTGCCCACAAAACCATCACATACGACGACATCAGCAGCATCTTGAAGTAATTGATTACCTTCAATATAGCCTATGAAGTTCACAGACTGGGTATTAGACAACATTTCAGCGCATCGTTTTACAAGGTCATTGCCTTTAATTTCTTCTGCACCGATATTCAAGATAGCGACACGTGGTGCGCGACCTAAATGTTGTTCTGCTAATGCACTGCCCATGACAGCAAACTGAAAGAGTGAATCTGCGTCACTAGAAACGTTCGCCCCTAAATCAAGCATCCATGTGCGATTTCCGGATGCAGTAGGCAAAGCTGAAACCAATGCAGGCCTATCAATACCGGGAAGAAGCTTGAGTCTGAAACGGGATAAAGCCATCAGTGCGCCAGTGTTACCACCACTCACACAAGCATCAGCCTGTGATTCGGCAACCAGATCGATAGCGGCACGCATAGAGCTACCCTGACTATTACGTAAGGCTAGTGAAGGTTTTTCAGAATTGGAAATGACTCGATCACAATGCTGGATACTCAAACGAGAATCAGGCATTCGACCTAATGAAGATAATTGAGATGTGATCGCGTTTCGATCACCTATTAGAATGACTTTTAGCTCTGGGAAATACGACAGTGCCTGCACGGCGGCAGGCACTGTTACACGAGGACCGAAGTCCCCGCCCATTGCATCAAGCGCAACGGTTAGATTTTGCAAAGGTCAACCTTACTTGTTGATAACCTTTTTGCCGCGGTAGAAACCTTCGGCAGTCACGTTGTGACGTAGGTGAGTTTCACCTGAAGTTGCGTCTACAGAAAGTGCAGCTGTAGTTAGCGCATCGTGTGAACGACGCATGCCACGCATTGAACGTGATTTCTTGCTCTTTTGTACGGCCATTGACCCTACTCCTATGTAAATTCTTAAAGAAGCAATTACTTCTTTAAGCTTTTTAAAACATCAAATGGATTCGGCTTTTTGTCTTCCTCAATTTCTTCAGGAAGTTCACCAAACACCAAGTTATTTGAGTTAACGCTACATTTCGCATCGTCGTGCATTGCTATTTGTGGCAATCCAAGGATGAACTCGTCTTCAACTAATTGAATCAGGTCTAACTCACCGTACTCGTTCAGATCTACCAAATCGTACTCTTCCGGTGCTTCCTCTTCACTTTTCTCACTGTAAACAGGAGTATAAGTAAATTGGACATCGCACTCATGTGCGAAAACCTCATTACAACGTTGACACTCTAAATCGACTTCGACGTTAGCTTTACCAGAGATAACGACTAATCGTTGTTCATCAAGCCCAAATGACATTGAGACTTGCGCGTCACGTTTTACGCCTTCAGTTGCTTCAGTTAAACGCTTCAAAAGACTGACCTGGATGATACCATCCATATCGAGTCGTTTTTGAGCCGTTCTTGCCGGATCAACTGTACGCGGTATTTTTTCCTTTTGCATAGGGCGCGAATCTTATCTTCCAAATCGTGTTTAGTCAAAGGAAATGGCAAAAAAAATGTACTTTCCTGCCTTTCCTATTCAGAGCATTATGAATAGCAGGACAAGTTACGTTATCCTGAGATAAATGCTTCCTTGAATTGTAAATTAAAATGAGAAATTACCAACTAGTTTTAGCCTCTACATCACCATTTAGGCAAGAGATCCTCAAAAAACTACAGTTAAGCTTCATTACAGCCAAGCCAGACTGCGATGAAACGCCGCTTCCTGAAGAGACGCCTCAACAGCTGGTGATGCGCCTTGCTGAGACCAAAGCTAAGTCTTGTGTTGTGGAGCAACCTAGCTTAGTCATTGGTTCTGATCAGGTTTGCGTAATTGATGGAGAGATCATTGGTAAGCCTCACACTCGAGAAAAAGCGATCGAGCAGTTATCTCGTCAAAGCGGCAAGAGCATTACTTTTTATACTGGGCTTTCGGTTTGGAACAACGAAACCAATGAAGCTGACACACGTCTCGACACCTTTGTAGTGCATTTCCGCGATTTAACTAAGCAACAGATCATTAGTTATGTTGAAAAAGAGCAGCCTTATTACTGCGCAGGTAGCTTTATGTGTGAAGGGTTAGGCATCGCGTTGTTTAAACAGATGGAAGGGAAAGACCCAAATACTTTGATCGGCTTACCGCTGATCGATCTAGTCGATATGTTAGAAGCGCAAGGAATGGGGGTACTATAACGGATACGCTCTCTTTGTTAGAGATTCCCTACTCCTTCCTTCGTCAGTCTAGGGAATGGCGGAACACGCAATTTTATCTAACCAACTAATGATATAGAGCGTGATTTTAAAAAGTCGTCATCCTCAAGAGCGAGGAACGAGCGACTTGGGGATCTTCTACAACAGATGAAAACAAAAAAGGTTGACGATATTCGTCAACCTTTCTCATTTATGGATACTGAAGAACAAATTTAGAGGCACTCTATACCTTCGTATCTCGTATCTCGTATCTCGTATCTTCTTAAAGCTTACGTAAACCAGTTAGGGCTTTCTCTAGCCTTCTTTCCATTGGCGCCGAGATATCCATCTTCTCTTCACTACCTGGGTGTGTGAACTTGATGTTTGCTGCATGTAGGAACAGACGATCAAGACCAACCTTACCCGTGTAAGCGTCAAAACGACGATCACCGTAGCGATCATCCCAAGCAATTGGGTGACCAGTATACTGAGCGTGCACACGAATTTGGTGTGTTCGGCCTGTAATTGGGCTTGCTTGAATCAACGTCGCCTCTTGGAATTTTTCTAAAACCTTAAAACGGGTTTCAGAAGCTTTACCATTCGGGTTAACTCGAACAATGCTGTTCACTTCATTTTTCAACAAAGGTGCGTTGACGACTTTGCAGCTGTTCTTCCATTCGCCCATAACTAAAGCGAAGTAGTATTTTTGAACCGTTTTTTCACGGAACTGTGCTTGAAGGTGTCTTAGCGCCGAGCGCTTCTTAGCAACAAGCAAAATGCCAGACGTATCTCTATCGATACGGTGCACTAATTCAAGAAAACGAGCATCAGGGCGAAGAGCACGTAATGCTTCAATCGCGCCAAATTTTAATCCGCTACCACCATGAACAGCAGTGCCAGACGGTTTGTTAATAATTAGCATGTGATCATCTTCATAAATGATGCACTGTTCTAATTCTGAAACCTTGTTGAGTTTCGTGCTCGGCACGTTCTCTTCTGTTTTCTCTTCAATAGTAACCGGAGGGATACGAACTAAATCGCCAGCTTTTAGTTTGTACTCAGCCTTAATGCGTTTTTTATTTACGCGGACTTCGCCTTTACGCACGATTCGGTAAATCATGCTTTTCGGGATGTTTTTTAATTGGTTGCGTAAGAAGTTATCAATACGCTGACCAGCCATATCTTCGTCAATGTCGACGAATTGGACTTGGGTTCTAATTTCGCTCATTGCGCTATTGTATCACTGTCACTTTTGATAATTGAGATTTTCTTAGCCCTATTCCGAACTTATTTATCCCTAATCCTTACCGATCTATCCCAAAATGGTCGCCGAAGTTCTATATTTCTTTGATTCTTCGAACAAAAAAGCACCAAGATTCCTGCAAATTAAAATATCAATTGATAAATTATTTATAGACAGTGAGTTAGAGCTATCAAAACCCAAACAAAAACTGTTTTTTTTACAGCATTCCGACAAAGCAGATTGCTGTGTTTACCGACCGCTGCTATAGTTCACAGCTGCTATCAGTGGTTTGACTATTATTTAAACAGCTAACCATTCATAAGCAAGTAAATGAGTAGATAACTCAGATTAGACAGTGCTGCAATCGGCGTAAGACACGGTCAACTGAGTTCCTTATCGCTCTACTCACGTACACTCATGTTGAGTATTCACCGCCACATCGCGGATCATAGGCTAACTCCCTATGATGACTGACGTGCCCCAGAGCATCCCTCTCCAGCCGGGAGGCTGCACCGATAAAGCCATGGGATCTGGCACCATGAGAAACGAAATAAAGCGATAAGAACAATGATGAAAATAAGAAAAGACAATGAGAACTTCTAAATGAAAAGAATGTTAATTAACGCAACTCAAAAAGAAGAGTTGCGTGTCGCTTTGGTTGATGGCCAACGACTGTTCGATCTAGATATCGAAAGTCCAGGTCACGAGTCAAAGAAAGCGAATATCTACAAAGGACGTATTACCCGTATTGAACCAAGCCTAGAAGCGGCATTCGTTGATTACGGCGCAGAACGTCACGGTTTCCTCCCTCTTAAAGAAATTGCCCGCGAATACTTCCCTGAAGGTTATACATACCAAGGCCGTCCTAGCATTAAAGAAGTGCTAAAAGAAGGCCAAGAAGTAATCGTACAAGTAGAGAAAGAAGAACGTGGTAGCAAAGGTGCTGCACTGACAACTTTCATCTCTTTGGCTGGTAGTTACTTAGTTCTTATGCCTAATAACCCTCGTGCTGGCGGTATTTCTCGTCGTATCGAAGGTGAAGAACGCACTCAACTGAAAGCAGCATTAAGCACTCTTGAGCTTCCTCAAGGTATGGGCTTAATCGTGCGTACAGCGGGTGTTGGCAAAAGCGCAGAAGAGCTAGAGTGGGACCTGAATGTTCTATTGAACCATTGGGGCGCTATCAAGCAAGCTTCTGATTCAAATGCAGCTCCTTTCCTAATTCACCAAGAGAGTAACGTTATTGTTCGCGCAATTCGTGACTACCTACGTCGTGATATTGGCGAGATTCTAATCGACAGCAATACTATTTTTGAACGTGCACAAGCGCACATTCAATTAATACGCCCAGATTTCATGAATCGCGTTAAGAAATACGATGGTGAAGTGCCACTATTCAGCCATTACCAGATTGAAAGCCAGATCGAATCTGCTTTCCAACGTGAAGTTCGTCTTCCATCTGGTGGTTCTATCGTAATCGACCCAACAGAAGCACTGACTTCTATCGATATCAACTCTGCTCGTGCAACAAAGGGCGGCGATATTGAAGAAACAGCACTTAACACTAACCTAGAAGCTGCCGATGAAATTGCACGTCAATTACGTCTACGTGACCTAGGTGGTCTTGTTGTAATCGACTTTATCGATATGACCCCGGTTCGCCACCAACGCGAAGTAGAAAGCCGTCTACGTGATGCCGTTCGTTTAGATCGCGCACGTGTTCAGATTGGTCGTATTTCTCGCTTTGGTCTTCTAGAGATGTCTCGTCAACGTTTGAGCCCATCACTAGCAGAAGCAAGCCACCACATTTGTCCTCGTTGTACAGGTACTGGTGTTGTTCGTGATAACGAATCTCTAGCACTTTCTGTTCTACGTTTGATTGAAGAAGAAGCTCTAAAAGACAACACAGCACAAGTACTTGCTGTTGTGCCTGTTCCAATCGCTTCTTACCTTCTGAACGAAAAACGTCGCTCAGTAAACCACATCGAGAAGAACCAAGAAGTTAAGATCACTGTTGTTCCTAACTCAGACATGGAAACGCCGCATTTTGAGGTTATCCGTGTTCGTGAAGGTGAAGAGTTCGATCTACTATCTTACTTGCTGCCTAACAAGCTAGAAGCTCTAAAAGAAGCGGAAAGCAAAGAGCCTGCTGAACAGACTATTCGTCCTAAGAAGATCGAAGAACCTGCTCTGAAAGGCTTCGCAGCTCCTGCTCAATCAGCACCAACTCCTGCTCCAGCACCTAAAGCTGTAGAAGAGAAGAAAGCTGAACCAGCAGCGACTCAAGAACCAGGCCTAATTGGTCGTTTCTTCAAAGCTATCGGTAGCTTCTTATTTGGCTCTTCAACTCAAGAAGAGAAAAAAGAAGAAGAGAAGAAAGAAGAAGAAAAACCTAAAAACAATCGTAACAACGGCAACCGTCAACGCCGTGATCGTAACGATAACCGTCGTCGTAACCAACGTGGTGAGCGTGGCGAACAGCGTAACGACCGTGGTGAACGTGGTGACAATCGTAACGAAAACCGTGACAACAAACGCCGCCGTAAGCCAGCTCGTGATGAGAAGCCTGAAGAGCAAAAAGAAGCAGCTCCACAGCAAACTCGTCAGCCTCGCAAGCCTAAGCAAGACCGTCGCAACAAGCCACGTGATGAGCAGAAGCAACGCGAAGAGCAAGCACCATCTAAATTAGCAGAAGAAGGTCTACAGCTAGCAGCAGAAGCACAAGCTGGTAAACCGGAAGCGCCTAAGGCTAAACCTGAAGCGAAAGCAGCTAAGATTAAAGAGCGTCGTCAGCGTCGTAAACTGAACAAGCAAGTTCGTGTTAAAGACCAACAAGCTCAAGCTGAAGATAACGCTTCAAAAGAGCAGGTTGCTGCTAAAGAACTATCTGTTTCAAAAGAACAGTCAGTAGCTCAAGAGCAAAAAGTTGCGGAACAAGTAGAAGCAACTCAAGCGAATGCAGAGCAAACTGAACAGGAAGAGCCGAAACAACGTCGTAACCGTCGTTCTCCACGTCACCTACGTGCAAGTGGTCAACGTCGTCGTCGCGGTCGTGATCGTCGCCCTAACCCATTCCGCCTACGTAAAGGTGGTGTAGCTTCTCCAGAGATGGCTATGGGTAAAGTGATGCCTCGCTTCATTCCAAAACCTCACCACAAGCTGGCAAAGCCTGAAGTGGCTGAAGTTCAAGTAGCAGCTGAAGCTCAAACATCTGTTCAAGAGCAGAATGTTGCTCTAGAGACGGCACCACAAAGCAACGTAGCAATGACTGGCGGCTTCGCATGTCCAGAGCTTGCAATGGGTAAAGTTATCATCCGTCGTGAAGATGCTGCTGTTGAAGCTCAAGTAGCTGAGACTCCTGCTGCAGTTGAAGCTCCTGCAGTCGTTGAAGAAGCACCAGTGGTTGTTGAAACCGCGAAAGTTGAAGCTCCAGTGATTGCAGAAGCGACGAAAGTTGAAGCGCCTGTTGTAGCAGAAGCTGTGCAAGCAGAAGCAACACCAGTTGTTGAAGCTGAAGCGCCTAAAGCTGAAAGTGCAAAAGTTGAAGAAGCACCTGTTGTTAAAGCAGAAGCTCCTAAAGCGGCACCAAAGGCAGCTGTTGCTAAGAAGCAAGCCGGTTCACCAATGACTAAAGCTCCTGGTCCTCAAGAGATCAAAGAGATTGAAGTGATTGCAGCTCCGTTCCGCACTGAACGTTTTGTATCGAAAGGTGCAGGCAGTCAGGCAGCGTCGAACAAAGCTGGCGCGGCGATGACTAAGCCAAACTACTAGTGATTACTGATAGGTAATCGCAAGTAAATAGAATCAAAGGCTGCTTATTAAAGCAGCCTTTTTCATATCTACTAATCGAATAAAAATTAACAGATATATTACTCAAAGTTAGGTTCAACCTTGAACTTAATCACATTTTTGGGTAGCATTCGCGCACTTATCTTTTCGACACTTCGCTATTGCCGCTCTTTTCCATCACTGTTTGGCTACGCAATACACCCGTGTCGGTAAATCCATCTTAAGCATAGCTGAGCAAACATGTTCGAATTCCCACAATTTTCAAAGCACTCTGTAAAGAATGACGTGCTTTCAGGTCTTACAGTAGCCCTGGCTCTGGTACCTGAAGCTGTAGCATTCGCCTTTGTTGCTGGCGTTGACCCAATGGTTGGTCTTTATGCAGCATTCATCGTAGGTTTAATCACTTCTGTCTTTGGCGGCCGTCCAGGTATGATTTCTGGCGCAACCGGCGCAATGGCCGTTGTAATGGTGAGCCTAGTGGCAACCCATGGTGTTCAATACCTATTCGCAGCCGTTATGCTGGCTGGCCTTCTGCAAATTGCAGCAGGTGTATTTAAACTAGGTAAATTTATCCGTATCGTTCCACACCCAGTAATGATTGGTTTCGTGAACGGTTTGGCCATTGTTATCTTCCTAGCTCAACTTGGTCAATTTAAAGCGCCAGACGTAACAGGTGCGTTGACTTGGTTACCAAGCGGTCAAATGACACTAATGCTAGGTCTAGTAGCCCTTACAATGGCTATCATCCACTTCCTACCTAAGCTAACAACAGCAGTACCATCTTCATTAGTTGCTATTGTTACAGTAACGGCTTTGGTTGTGGGTCTTGACCTTGAAACTCGCACTGTTGTCGACTTCCTACGTACAATGTCTGGTGACGAAGCTGCTACGCTAGCGGGCTCTCTTCCAACATTCTCAATTCCTGCTGTTCCGTTTTCTTTAGATACACTACAGATCATCCTGCCTTACGCAATTATCCTTGCGGCTATCGGCCTGATTGAATCTCTGCTGACACTGACAGTACTAGACGAAATGACAAACACTCGTGGTCAATCTAACCGTGAATGTGTTGGTCAAGGTATGGCTAACGTAACGTGTTCTGTATTCGGTGCGATGGGTGGTTGTGCGATGATCGGTCAATCGATGATCAACGTAAACTCAGGTGGTCGTGGTCGTCTTTCAGGTATCGTCGCCGCAGTTGCACTACTGATGTTCATCCTGTTCGGTTCTGCACTGATTGAAATGATTCCTCTAGCAGCACTTGTGGGCGTAATGTTCATGGTTGTTATCGGCACATTTGAATGGGCAACCTTCAAGCTTGCGCGTCGCGTTCCTAAACAAGACTTCTTCGTTATCGTTCTTGTTACCGTAGTAACAGTACTGACTGATCTTGCTGTGGCAGTAGGTGTTGGTGTTGTCGCTTCTGCGCTAATGTTTGCTTGGCAACATGCTAAACACATCTACGCAGATACATCAGTAAACGCTGAAGGCTCAAAAGAGTACAAAGTTAACGGCCCAATCTTCTTTGGTTCAACGGCTAACTTCCTAGAGTTGTTTGACGCATACAACGATCCACAAGATGTAATCGTTGATTTCGCAAACTCACGCGTGACTGACCACTCTGCAATTGAAGCGATCGACACGATTGCTGACCGTTACGCGGCGCTAGGTAAAACACTTCACCTTCGCCACCTAAGCCAAGACTGTGTTGCTATGCTGCACAAAGCAGGTAGCTTAGTTGAAGCGAACGTTGCAGAAGACCCAATCTACAAAGTAATGTCTAAGTAATCTTAGCTGTAGCTTTAAGTTAGATTTAGAGAGGCCGACATTCAATGTCGGCCTTTTTTATACCTATCGGTCAGCCCTTACGCTGATAACAAAACGACGTACATTGTTCCTACACTACATCGAACGCAGTATCGCTTCGCTAGACTCTTCGATTAAATCCAACACCAATTCAAAACCATTTCCCTCACCATAATACGGATCGGGGATCTCTTGATATTGTGACTCTCCAAAGCTCAAAAATAATGCGAGCTTGTATTGGAGGTGAACTGGGCATTGGCTCATTAAGTCGTCTAAATTCGCCCTATCGGCCGCGAGTATCAGGTCAAATTCTTCGAAGTCATTATCTACCACTTTACGAGAAGTAATCCCCTTAAAGCTGTAGCCTCGCTTCTCTCCTGCAGATTTGGATCGCGAGTCTGGCGGGTTGCCTTGATGAAAACCAATCGTCCCCGCAGAGTCGACCACAACATCAATATCCAGCTGTTGCGCTTTCTTCCTTAGCACCGCTTCACCTGTTGGCGAGCGGCAAATATTCCCCATACAAACTACGAGTATCTTTTTCATCCCTAATCACCTGTTCTTCCGATGGTTTTTGCTATCGTTAAGTTAGGCTATGATAGACGCAATCACAACTTAAAAGGATTTGTTATGTCGACTGAAGACAACAAAGAACAACGCCACAAAGCAAGACAACAGAAAGTAAAAGAACAAGTCGATGCACGTGTCGCTGCAGCACAAGAAGTAAAAGGCCTATTGCTGGTCATCACGGGTAACGGTAAAGGTAAATCAACATCCGGTTTTGGTACGATTACACGTGCAGTTGGTCATGGTAAGAAATGCGCCGTTGCTCAGTTTGTTAAAGGTACCTGGGATAACGGCGAAAAAAACGTTCTGCAAAAGCTTGATGTCGAGTTCCAAGTCATGGGCACAGGCTTTACTTGGGAAACTCAGAACAAAGCGCAAGATATTGAAGCTGCGCAGCGTGTATGGAAAGAGTGCCAACGCATGCTGGCTGATGAGTCGATCGATGTGATTCTGTTTGATGAACTGACTTACATGGTTAGCTACGGTTACATCGAACTCGATGAAGTGGTTGAGGCGTTGAATAACCGCCCGAAGATGCAGTCTGTCATCATTACAGGTCGTGGCGCGCACCGTACTCTTACTGAGATAGCAGATACAGTATCTGAAGTTCGCAATGTGAAACACGCTTTTGAATCTGGTGTTAAAGCGCTACAAGGCGTTGACTGGTAATCACCTTCAACCAGAGATCCCCGACTCGGTCATTCTTCCCTCTCGAGGATGACGACCACTAGGCCGTTACGCTCTTGAACAAAGGACGACGGCCTATCGTCATTCCCTAGAGCGAGGGACGAGTGTCATAGGGAATCTCTCTTGAGTATTATCGAGCCAAAAATAAAAAGCGCCATTCCTACAACAGGAGTGGCGCTTTGTTCATTTTTAAATGAGATGAAGACTAGTTAAACAAACCTTTTAGTAGACCGTTTACTGCGTCTCTTGTTTTCTCATCTTTGATCTTGTCACCGTACTTTTCGTCTAACTTTTCTAAACCACGATCAATTTCTTTCTGTGCTTTCTGTTTCAATACATCATCAAAAACAAGTGCAAATTTCGGGGCTGCCCACTGACCTGTTACCTTAATTGGGATAGTCACATCTTTCAGGTCGTCGATGCTCTTACCGCCCTGACCTTCAAGTGAACCCACAATTGATGTACGCACAAGGAAGTCGACCGTTTCATTGATGAAGTTTGCTTTACCTTGACCTGTCACACGTAACAGTGGCGACTGTGCTGATAAGTCGTTAGTTGAAACCCAACCTTTATCCACTTTCAGCGTCGCTTTCATTGCACTGAAGTCCGTTTTTTGAGCTTCATTTGTGCTTTCAACTTTCTCGCCCTTGATCTTAGCGTAGTTTTCTCGAATCAGTTGAGCTACGTTGATGCCGTTAACTGCACCATCTTCAAAGTTAATCGCGATAGTACCGACTAGGTTTTTCTTGATACCCGTCGGAGTTAGACTCTTACCTTTCACGTTGACATCAATATTACCGGTACCTTCCAGCATATCGTTATCTGCAACATCAACCAGTAACGGTTGTACTTTCACGCCTTTGATTTTCTTCTTAGCCGTGTAAGTCGCTGGTGTTTTACGAGCGTCTAACTTTGCAGTAGCAGAAATAGAACCTTGGTAAAGATTCGAGGTGAATGAGGTTAGCTCTGCGATACCACGGTTAACCGAAAATGCGGTTTTAACATTCTGCATCTTCGCGTTGTTCGCCTTGAACTTATCAATCGTGATGTCACCTTTCACGTCTAACGTTTTCAGAGCCGACAGATCAGGTTCCACTTCTTTAGCTGGATCTGAACTACCAGAACTTGACGTTGAACCACCAGCAGAACCAGAAGGCGCTGTGCTCGCTGTTTCTGTTGTATTGCCTAAGCCTAAGAATTCATCTAAATCAATATTCGGGCTATGAAGAGAGAAACGAACCTTTGGTATTTCAGATAGGATTACGTCTGCTTTACCGTCTAATGCAATAGCGTTAGCTTGTAGCTTCTCTAACACAAAGCTCAGGTGGCTCTTGTTAAGATCGAAGCTTAAGTCAGACAGCATGTCGACTTTCATTGGAGACTGAGGAAGCGTGTCGCCTTTGAATGTTGAGTCTAACGTTAACTTGTTCAGCGTTACTTTTGAAATCGCGCTATCAACAGTAAGTTCACCGCCACCTTTAAGATCAAGGTCAAGGCCAGCTGCATTACCGATTACAGCGTAAGTCAGTTGGTTTACCTTATCGAACTCAAACGTATTCAAGCCAATTTTTGCTGACTCAATCGACGTCGCTGAATCATTGAACTTAGCGTTTAAGTCGATATTACGAAGTGCGTAACTTGCAAAGCCTTCAGCTAATTTGAATTCTGCACTGCCTTGTGCAGAGAAATTCTGTTGATTGTTCTCACCAGAAGCCGCAAATGTCGCGGTTGTCCATGTATCAACGGCAAACTCAGAAAGATTCAAAGACACATCGTATAGCTTAGTGAATGAACCCGCTTGCTTGTCGTCCATTTCAAACAATGCGTTTGATACAGTTACGCCTGCAAGGTTGATCGTCCAACCCGATGCGTCTGTGGTAGTTTGCTCTTGAGGGGCAGGCGCTGATTCAGGACTTGTGCCTGCTGCAGGCTCAGATTCTTGAGGCGCTGACGCTTGCGTTAGTGCATCAATGTTCTTGCGACCATCTTTAAGCGTTTCTAAATAGAATTCTGCACCATCTAGAGTAATGTTGCCGATCTCTAGTTGGTTGCTAAATAGCGGAGTAACCGAAACGTCAACGCCAACGGTATCAACCTTAAATAGGTTAGGTTGCGTAAAACCTTCAGGGTTGCGTAATTCAGTTTGACCAAGTTCAAAGCCAATGGATGGGAAGAATTGCCAGCTGATATCACCCTCGATCACTAGCTCTAGGCCTGTGTGTTTTTGGGCTTGTTCGACAATTAATGGCTTAAATTGGTTGGGATTCACTAACAGCACTAGTGCCAGAATTGCTGCAACGACAACAAACACTGGTACAGCTATGAAAATGAGTAGTTTCTTCATCCGCATATTCCTTGCTTAGATTCCAAAAGAAAGTGGCACTATAAAAGTGCCACTGATTCGGTAAAAAATAAAGCTAAGTGAGTCACTTAGGCAAAATTTTATTCGATTAAGACTTCAACAACTTCGCAATGTGCGCTTTTAGCACATCAATCGCAATACGGTTTTTACCACCACGAGGAACGATGATGTCTGCATGTTGTTTTGAAGGCTCGATAAACTGCATGAACATTGGACGTACTGTTTCTTGGTATTGCTTAAGTACCGTGTCCATTGTACGACCACGCTCTTCTACATCACGCTTAACACGGCGTAATAGACAGATGTCTAATGGTGTATCCATAAACACACTTGCGTGCATTAGTTTACGAAGACGCGGGTCTGTTAGAAGCAGAATACCCTCTAAAATGATCACTTTCTTTGGAGTAAGTGTAGTCGTTTCAGAAGTACGTGTGTGCTCTGTGTAGCTGTATTCAGGAACTTCTACGGCGTTGCCACTCATTAGCTGCTGTAGATGTTCACATAAAAGATCATGATCTAGTGCATTTGGGTGATCGTAGTTAGTTTTAACACGCTCTTCCATACTCAAGTGGCTTTGGTCGCTGTAATAGCAATCTTCCGTGATAACACCAATTTGATGGTCGCCTACTTTTTCGCGCAATTCATTATAAATTGTACTAGCAATCAGACTTTTTCCTGAAGCTGAAGCGCCAGCGATACCTACGATGACACATTGATTATTATCAGACATTAATTTTGCACCCGATATGGTTTGGTGGTGGGAAGAGATAAACCGCCTGATTATAGGGGCTAAAGCACATAGATTCTAGTCGCCATTTTAGCTAATTGCAGTCAAATTGATGATATCAATGCATTTAATGAATGCAATCGTTTGCTTTCAAATAACTTGCCTACAACTATTTGCACAAGCCCAATGGATATTGACTTAAATCCACCGCTGTTTATCTAATCCAAACTATATTTAAACGACTTTGTGATTAACTTGCGCTATTCAACCATAGATTCGTTATTCAACCATAGAGAAGTTAATCGCTTCTGGTCTCGCCTTGCCGGTCCAGAACATCTTCGCAGCCACATTCTCTGCAAGCTCTAAGTAGTGACGTGTATGTTCACTATCTGGACGACGAATCACCGTCGGGCAACCTGCATCGATATCTTCTCGCACATCAATATGAAGAGGGATCTGTGCCAAAATATCGAGGTAAAACTCTTCTGACATAGCTTCGGCACCACCAACACCAAAGATATGCTCTTTCTCACCACAGTGACTACAAATATGATAGCTCATGTTTTCAACTAAGCCTGCGACTGGCACACTCACCTTATCAAACATCGCTACGCCTTTACGTGCATCCGCTAGCGCCAAATCTTGAGGAGTGGTCACCACTACAGCCCCGGTCACTGGGATCTGTTGCGATAACGTCAGCTGAATATCGCCCGTGCCCGGTGGCATATCAATAACTAGATAATCCAACTCTGGCCATACGGTTTCGTTAACAAGCTGACCTAAAGCCTTGGCCGCCATTGGACCGCGCCAAATCGCAGCGTCATCTTTCGACACAAGATAACCGATAGAGTGAGTGAAAATACCGTGCGCTTCGATTGGCATCATCCACTTGTTATTCTGGACTTCTGGTTTCGCATCTAATTGGCCAAGCATCATAGGTACAGAAGGACCATAGATATCCGCATCCAACAAACCCACTTTTGAACCAGACTTAGATAAAGCCAAAGCAAGGTTGACTGAAGTGGTCGATTTACCCACCCCACCCTTTGCAGATGTCACGGCGATGATGTTCTTCACCCCCTTCAATGGTGTCGCAACCGTGGTTTCTAACGCAGACGGCTTCACCTTCACTTCAAACTGAAAAGCGCTAACAAGCTGTTGTTCAATCTGAGAGTGAATCCACTGTTCCAATTCAACCGCAAGCTGATTAGCGGCAAAAGGTAAGGTGATAACAAATGATCCACGCGGATCAACCGATACAATATTTTGGTGTAGCGCCCACTCTGGGATGAGGATTGGTGACTCGAACTCATTCAACCATGAACAGAAATCTTGCTTAGAAGTAAAGTTACGCATTGGGACTCCTTTTTTTATTTATGCTATCACCCACGAGATGAAGACTGAACCCCTAAAAAACTAGGGGAATCCTTAGTCTGATACCTTGGCGTATCACACGTTATAAAGTAGTATTACCTCTCAAATTTATACCTATCAAAAAAGCGAATTATTAAGTATGGCAACTGATCCAAGACAACTTTTGGTAACTTGTGCGCTTCCGTACGCTAACGGCTCTATTCACCTTGGCCATATGCTTGAGCATATCCAAGCTGATATCTGGGTTCGATACCAGCGTCTACGTGGCAACACTGTAAACTTCATCTGTGCTGACGATGCTCACGGCACGCCAATTATGCTTAAAGCTCAACAGATGGGTATCACGCCAGAAGAGATGATCGCTGCTGTTAGTGAAGAGCACCAAAAAGACTTCGCTGGCTTTGATATCAGCTTTGATAACTACCACAGCACACACAGCGAAGAGAACCGTGAACTGGCTTCTCACATCTACTTAGAACTTAAAAAGAACGGCTTCATTTCTAGCCGCACTATTTCTCAGCTTTTCGATCCTGAGAAAGAGATGTTCCTACCAGACCGCTTCGTAAAAGGTACTTGCCCTAAGTGTAAGTCAGAAGACCAGTATGGTGATAACTGTGATAACTGTGGTGAGACATACAGCCCAACTGAGCTAATTAACCCTAAATCAGCGGTTTCTGGCGCAACTCCAGTAATGAAAGACTCTGAGCACTTCTTCTTCGACCTACCTCAGTTCGAAAGCATGCTTAAAGAGTGGACTCGTTCTGGCTCTCTACAGAATGAAACTGCAAACAAAATGCAGGAATGGTTTGAGTCTGGTCTGCAACAGTGGGATATCTCACGTGATGCACCTTACTTCGGCTTTGAAATCCCAGGCGAAAAAGACAAGTTCTTCTACGTATGGCTAGACGCACCTGTTGGCTACATGGCTTCTTTCAAGAACCTATGTGACAAACGTGACGATCTAAACTTCGATGAATACTGGAAGAAAGACAGCACAACTGAGCTTTACCACTTCATCGGTAAAGACATTGTTTACTTCCACAGCCTATTCTGGCCAGCAATGCTAGACGGCGCAGGTTTCCGTAAGCCAAACAACGTATTCGTACACGGCTACGTAACAGTGAACGGTGCGAAGATGTCTAAGTCGAAAGGCACATTCATCAAAGCAAGCACGTACCTAAACCACCTAGACCCTGAGTGTCTACGTTACTACTACGCTGCTAAACTAAACAGCCGCATCGATGACTTAGATCTTAACCTTGAAGACTTCACTCAACGTGTAAACGCTGACGTAGTAAACAAGATTGTTAACCTAGCTTCTCGTAACGCTGGCTTCATTACTAAGCGTTTTGAAGGCAAGCTAGCTGCTGAATTTGCAGAGCCTGAGCTATACAACGAATTCGTTGCTGCAGCTGAGCGTATCGGTGAGCTATACGAAACTCGTGAATTCAGCCGTGCTATCCGTGAAATCACTGCACTAGCGGATAAAGCTAACCAGTACATCGACGAAAAAGCACCTTGGGTTCTTGCTAAAGAAGAAGGCAAAGAAGCTGAGCTTCAACAAGTTTCTTCTGTAGGTATTAACCTATTCCGCGTACTGATGGCTTACCTGAAACCAGTGATGCCAGAGCTTGCAGCTCGCACTGAAACTTTCCTAAACGAAGAGCTAACGTGGGAAGCGATTGCTACTCCGCTAACTGATCACGAGATCACTAAGTTCAAAGCGCTATTCAACCGCATTGACCCTAAGAAAGTGGAAGCAATGGTTGAGTCTTCTAAAGAAGATGCAGCCGCTGAAGCAGCAGCGAAAGAAAAAGCAGAAGCTGAAAAAGAGCAAGCAAGCCAAACTGAGCTAGACAAAGAGCCAATCGCAGACGAGATTGAGTTCGATGCCTTTGCAGCAGTAGACATGCGTATCGCTCGTATCATCTCTTGTGAAGAAGTACCAAAAGCGAACAAACTACTGAAGTTCCAACTAGACATCGGTGGTGAGACTCGCCAAGTATTCTCTGGTATCAAATCAGCATACAAACCTGAAGAGCTAGAAGGCAAGCTAACTGTAATGGTAGCAAACCTAAAACCTCGTAAGATGAAGTTTGGTATGTCTGAAGGCATGATCCTAGCAGCGGGCCCTGGCGGCAGCGACCTATGGATCCTTGAGCCACACGAAGGTGCTCAACCTGGTATGCGTGTAATGTAATTCTGACTCCAGTCAGATAACAAGCACCCATCACTAAATCCCTAATGCATTTTTGACTTGAAAGAGTTAATCAGCATTGGGGATTTTTTATATCTACCGAAAATTAGCGTTCTCTGTTAGAGTCGCCGTCAACTATGCTATGTAGAGTAGAAATTGGTTCGTCGACAAAAATAGGCTAAACCAACACCTCTTTACTCTAAAACCCTTTTTAGGAATCCCCAGTGACTAACAACGAAATCTTGCGTCGTATTCAACACGCACTAAACCTTAAAAATGCACAAATCATCAAAGCTATCGAACAAGCTGATGTGACTGTTGCTCATGACCAAGTGATTAACTGGCTAAAAGATGACAACGACAAGTCATGCTCTAAGATGAAAGATAAAGAGTTAGCGGTATTCCTAAATGGTTTCATCAACCTTAAGCGTGGCAAAAAAGAAGGCGAGCAACCTAAACCTGAAGTTGCACTGACGAACAACATGATCTTCATGAAGCTTCGTATCGCATTGAACATGAAAGCAGAAGATGTTTTGGACGTACTAGAAGTGGTTGGCATTAGCTTGAGCAAGTACGAAATCGGCGCTTACTTCCGCAAGCCAGAAAACAAAAACTACAAAGTGTGTGAAGACCAACTACTTTGCGATTTTCTAAACGGTGTGCAATTTACCAACCGTCCAGACTCAGAAGAGTTTGCGGGTTAAGTTACTACTCCTAGATAAATTTTAAGTTGCTACACATAGATAAATTACTCGTCATAGGTAAGTAACTGACCCACTGATAATTTTCTAGTAACGACAGATAAATAAAAAGCGGCGAGATAATTGAATTATCTCGCCGCTTTTTCGTTTTCTTTACGTCACTGACTAAACAGGAACAACAATAGTAAACCTATGCCTTAGCTGTCGTCTTCAGTGAAGTTCGTCGGCAATGTCGTTTTCATTTCATTCCAAACTTGTGCACTTGCGATACCGTAGTTACGAATCACTAATGGCAAAGTTTCGCGCTCGCCACTTTCACAGATAATGAACAACTCTTTATAAAAGTCCATCGCTAAACGTCGTGCTTCTGGGTTAGAGAAGTAGTAGCTACCGATACGGTCATAAAGTTTACGCACACCGTTAAAGATCAGGCCGTAAATCTGGTTGCCTGAGTGGAATGCCAAACGTTGGAAAAGCATGTAATCATAGAAGTTGAAAGTCTTCGCGATTAAGATCGTCTGACGTTTCGCTTCATCTTTTTCTGAATCTTCTTTTACCGCTTGTTTGATCTTGTCAGCGTATGGCGACGATTCTAGGAACTCATCCCAAGTTGGTGCCGCAAGTAGCGCTTCACAAGATTCAATCACGTTACTGATAGTACGCTCTGAAGCTTCTTTGTTTGCTTTGAATGCATAACGCATAAAGATCGGGCTGATATTAGTACGAGCAGCAAGCAGATCTTCTACCATTTTGCTTGCGTTATCAACGTCCAACGTCATTAGCGTATCAAGGATATGAAGACCTGAGGTTTCCATAAACTGGTTAACTTTAGTTGGTTTGCCATGTTGGATTGTCAACCAACCATCACGAGCAAGACGTTGTAGTACTTCACGAAGCGTAGTACGTGTAACACCAATCAGCTCAGAAAGCTCACGCTCTGCGGGCAAGATAGAACCTGGAGGGAAACGGCCATTCCAAATACTTTCAATGATATACTTCTCTGCAAATCCTGCCGGGCTCTTCGCCTTAATGACCATCTACACTTCAATCCAATTTAATTATTCTGTTCTAATTTACTCATCATACCACTAGTTCACACCTAGCGGAAACACCCTCAAAAATTTTACTCACCCTAAACACCGTTAGAGTTATAACTCTAAAGTTCAGCACACGTTTGCACCTCAAGTTTGTAAAGCAAGCGACTCTAAACCACCATTTAAACAAACCGTTAACACAACAATTTTTCTTTAAAATCAATGGGATTGGTCATATTTTTAAAGCTATTAATTTGCAATATTAAGTTGTAATAATCATATATAAGCCGTCGTTATTCTGTAATTTTCAATCATTTCGCTGAAATATTGATTCTAGTCGGTTTTTATCACATTTTAAGTGGTATGCTTGCGCTACTTTGATCGCGTTTCTCAACAAAAAAGAGGTATTTTTAGGGCTACAGGGCTTTTCCTGTTGACTAAATGTTATCTAAGAGTAAAGTTGCGCTCAAAAATAAGCAGTGCTTGAGTTTCTAAGGGAGTGACTTGGCAAGACCACAGAACATTACATGGAATGTAGTTTTTCTAAGTCACTGTTAGTCATAGTTTTTAACAATTTCTATAGCTCGATTCTCAAAATGTTGTATTGCTTGTCTATTCATAATCAACATAAAAGAGTATTAACATGCCGATGTCTCTCGGAAACGCTTTTATCAAGAACTTCCTTGGTAAAGCTCCTGATTGGTATAAACTTGCCATCATTTCCTTTTTAATCATCAACCCGTTTGTTTTCTTCCTAGTTGACCCATTTGTTGCGGGCTGGCTATTGGTGGTTGAGTTTATTTTCACTCTAGCTATGGCTCTCAAATGCTACCCACTTCAACCGGGTGGTCTATTAGCTATTCAAGCAGTCGCCATTGGCATGACCAAACCAGAAATGGTTTATCACGAGCTGCAAGCAAACCTTCCTGTATTACTCTTGCTCGTATTCATGGTTGCTGGCATTTACTTCATGAAAGAACTGCTTTTGTTCATTTTCACGAAGATCTTGCTTGGCATCCAATCTAAAATTTTACTCTCCGTTGCCTTCTGTGTTGCTGCCGCTTTCTTATCAGCATTCCTAGATGCACTAACAGTAATCGCCGTAGTTATTAGCGTTGCGGTCGGCTTCTACTCTATCTACCACAAGGTTGCATCAGGCAAGGGCACAACGTCTTCGCACGATCATACTCATGATGAAGAGATCTCAGAGCTAACTCGTGATGACCTAGAAAACTACCGTGCTTTCCTACGTTCACTGCTAATGCACGCTGGTGTGGGTACAGCACTGGGTGGTGTAATGACCATGGTAGGTGAACCACAAAACTTGGTAATTGCTAAGCAAGCAGGTTGGGAGTTCGGTGAATTTATCATCCGTATGCTGCCAGTAACACTACCTGTTTTCTTCTGCGGTATTTTAACTTGTGCACTTGTCGAAAAATTCAAAGTGTTTGGTTACGGTGCTCAACTACCAATGAATGTTCGCCAAATCTTAGTTGAGTTTGACAACAAAGAACGTGCAAACCGCACAAAGCAAGACGTAGCAAAACTATGGGTTCAAAGTGCAATCGCAGTTTGGCTTATCGTCGGCCTTGCACTTCACGTTGCTGAAGTAGGTTTGATTGGCCTGTCTGTGATCATCTTAGCTACAGCATTTACGGGTGTTATTGAAGAACACTCTATGGGTAAAGCCTTTGAAGAAGCGCTGCCATTTACTGCACTTCTTGCCGTTTTCTTCGCTGTTGTTGCTGTGATCATCGACCAAGCTCTATTTAAGCCAGTCATCGATGCAGTACTTCACGTTGAAGATAAAGGCGCACAGCTCGCACTCTTCTATATTGCCAACGGTATTTTATCGATGGTTTCAGATAACGTGTTCGTCGGTACGGTTTACATTAACGAAGTGAAAACTGCACTGGTTGAAGGCATCATCACTCGTGATCAGTTCGACCTACTTGCTGTTGCTATCAACACTGGTACTAACCTACCTTCTGTTGCAACGCCAAACGGCCAGGCTGCATTCCTATTCCTATTAACATCAGCACTTGCTCCGTTAATTAGATTGTCTTACGGTCGCATGGTTATCATGGCGTTGCCATACACCATCGTATTGGCACTGGTTGGCCTAGCAGGCATTGTGTTCATCGTAGAGCCAATGACAGCATGGTTCTACGATGCTGGTTGGATCATTCAACGCACTGGTGAAGTCGTCGCTCCAGTTATCTCTGGTGGTCACTAAGCTAAACACTGTGTCGCAAACCACAATAACTATAACTAACTAATCAAAAATATTAGTTGATTAGGAAACTTATCCAAGATAAAAAGCTCTGAGTAATCAGGGCTTTTTTATTTTATAGACAGGATTCAATTCGTGAACTTTTTAGCAATGATCAAAGACTTCTCTAAGGGACGTTTATCTTGGCTTTTACTGCTGGCTTTTATTGTCTTTTTTGAAGCGTGCGCTCTCTTCTTCCAACACGTGATGATGCTTGGTCCTTGCGTGATGTGTATCTATGAGCGCGTTGCTATGCTCGCTATCGGTGTTGCCGCCATGATTGGTGCGATTGCCCCGAATAACCCAATATCACGCTGGTTAGGCCTTGCTAGCTGGGGATTTGGCGCATACAAAGGTTTGATGCTTGCTTTAGAGCACGTCGATTACCAGTTCAATCCGTCCCCTTTCGCAACCTGCGACTTATTCGTAACCTTCCCTAGCTGGGCGCCTTTAAACCAATGGGCTCCGTGGATGTTTGAGGCTTACGGCGATTGCAGCAAGGTTGTGTGGCAGTTCTTCGATCTTTCTATGCCTCAGTGGCTAGTAATTATCTTTGCAGGTAACTTGGTTGCTTTCGGTATTGTGGTTATTTCTCAATTTGTGAAGTCGAAAAAGGACTTGCAGTAAGCCGTTGACACTTGGACAACAAAAAAGTCGACCACGAGGTCGACTTTTTTATTACTTAAGCTTTTGAACATATTAAGAGAGTCTGTTATTCACACAAACTAAGTTGCTCAACAAGCCGTGATTAGCTGCTTTTACCGCAGCATTGTTTAAACTTCTTGCCGCTTTCACAAGGGCAAAGGTCGTTTCGACCAATGTCTTTAAACGGGTTCACGCTCTGGGACTTATTGCCCAACATAGCTTCATCCGCTGCCATTGCCACTTCTGAGATCATCAGATCGACTTGACCCACTAAATCGGCAAGCGATGGTGGGTTAGTAAGCCCTGCAGCGATCATTTGTTGTTGAGTTTGCTCTTCATCAATCGCAAGCATCAAGGTGGTTAAGAGCGCTTGCAACATGCGCAGAGTACCATCCGCGACTGTCACGTTCTGCCACTGCTCTTCCACTGTTGGCCAAACCATCATGAAGCCTTCAGAAAAATCAGCGAACTGTTCGTTAAAGTCACCTTCAGCCAGTACGTCTGTTAATAGGTATTCATTACGCTGAATCAGGTTGTGCTGGCGATTAATCTGTTCTGTCACCGTTTTTACCAGCTCTTTACCCGCTTCAGGCGCAACGATAACCAGCCACTCTTCTGGATCGAGTGGTTTGGTCGCTAAGTTAGAGGCAAGGATTGCA
The DNA here is from genome assembly GCF_041467535.1 of Vibrio sp. 10N.247.311.47. Classification (NCBI taxonomy): domain Bacteria; kingdom Pseudomonadati; phylum Pseudomonadota; class Gammaproteobacteria; order Vibrionales; family Vibrionaceae; genus Vibrio; species Vibrio sp. 10N.247.311.47. Next base: position 58,485 of record NZ_JBFSUR010000009.1, on the reverse strand, counting down.
CCTTCCATAAACTGCGGAGTAATGTCAGTGATTGATTCTGGTAGGCTTAATAATTGATATGTCATGAAAGCTCTGGATATTGGGCATTTTCGATATTATAACGCCATCCTCCCAAAGATGTCGCTATTAAGAGACGAAACCATCATTAAGACATGCACCACACTCATAGTGACAATTCTGTAAGCACACCGTACAATCACGCCTCGAATTTTTCGGTTCATTCAGTTTTGGTAAAGCAACATGCGCGTAATACTTGGCCCTATGGAGGGCGTTCTAGACCACCTAATGCGTGAAATTCTCACAGAGATTAATGATTACGATCTCTGTGTGACAGAGTTTGTGCGCGTCGTAGATCAACTTCTTCCCCCGCATGTGTTCCACCGTATTTGCCCTGAGCTACATCAAGGCTCTCAGACCATGGCTGGTGTGCCAATCCATCTCCAACTTCTAGGGCAACACCCAAATTGGATGGCCGAGAATGCTTTTCAAGCTGCTAGCTTAGGCGCGAAAGGGATCGATCTTAATTTTGGTTGCCCAGCAAAAGCGGTCAACAAAAGTAATGGTGGCGCTTCATTGCTAAAAGAGCCAGAGCTCATCTATCAAGTGGTGAACGCCTGTCGAGAAGCGGTACCGGCACACATTCCTGTGTCCGCAAAGATTCGATTAGGTTGGGAGCATCCGGAAGAGTGCTTTGAAATCGTCGATGCCATCGAACAAGCCAAAGCTGACGAACTCACCGTGCATGCAAGAACCAAAGTTGGCGGCTATAAAGCCAGCGAAATCAAATGGGACTTCATCAATCAAATAAGAGAAAAAACATCTCTGCCGTTGATTGCTAATGGGGAGATCTGGAACTATCAAGATGGTCAAGATTGCATAGAAGCAACAGGCGTCGATTCATTAATGGTCTGCCGTGGTGCTTTCAATATTCCAAACCTTGGTAACGTCGTTAAGCACAACCACCAGAAAATGCCGTGGGATAAAGTCATTGAACTTTTGCTGCGCTATTCAGAGTTTCAAATTAAAGGGGACAAAGGCATGTACTACCCCAATAGAGTGAAGCAGTGGTTTGTTTATCTAAGTAAAGGCTACCCTGAAGCGAACGAACTGTTTAAAGAAATTCGTACTTTCAAAAAGGCGCCACCGATTGTAGAACGCCTTCAGCGTTATCAAGAAGAACGCCGCCAACCTGTTTAAGATTATGTTTAGGGTTAAATACCCAACGCTACAAACGTGTTTACCGGTGCAAATAAGCTTTGCTTGGTAGACACGTTCGCTCTTCCCTCTTTCATTTTCATTTTCATTTTCATACAAAGCATCGATTCAATAACGTGGTTAAAATTCAAGACGGTCTTTACCCGTCGTCTTAGCCACGTACAGCTTTTCATCGGCGTACTTAAATATCTCATCGAAGTTAAGTTTACTTTGCTCAGTTTCAACAATGCAGACACCGCCAGACACCGTAAATCCATTTGGAATAATGTCGGCTGAAGTGGAACAAATCGCATTCTTCACTCGCTCTAATGTTCTCATCAAAGTTTCACGATCTTCGCCTTTCATATAAACGACAAACTCTTCACCGCCAAACCGTGCTGCAACGTCACTGCTTCGAATACTGTTGCTGATCTGACGCGACATATAACGAATCACATCATCCCCCTTATCGTGGCCGTAGGTGTCGTTAATTGACTTAAAATCATCAATATCGAAGACGGTTAATGCAAACAGTTGATCGTGCTCTACACTGCGCCAGAACGCTTCTAAGCCACGACGATTCAATAACCCTGTCATAGGGTCTTTGGCTGCGAGATCTTTGAAGTAACCACGTTCAATATTGGAATTGACGTAGAAGAAGATGGTTACTGAGAACAGATACACAATGATGGCAACAATAAGGCTGTCTTTCTCGTAGACGAAAAAGTGCTCAACCTCTTTCGCGATGTCTAATTTGTAATACATCGCATGGTGAGACGAGACACCATCCAGTTTGATCTCGTGATAAAACGCCGCAGAATCTACCGGAGTCGCTAAAGTGGTATCAATGATATCGATCCGACCTGCAAGATGCTCATTCGAGTTTGCGAGCAGCTTGTCAGCATTAATATCCACCGACAGCATCCCTTGGTGAACGCCTTTATGGAATACAGGGATCGTCATACTGATTATACGGTCAAGGGAATCAAAACGATAACCAGGGCCTGAAAGGGTGAGTTGGTCAGGGTTGTTGGCTGTTTTCTGCCAATAAGGACGACTCTTTATGGTCGAGAGTAACTCTTTGCTCAGCCCTTTGGCAAAACCTTCAGGTGAAGAGATCACATAGCCGCTCGTATCAATAAAGTGCACGCCGGCATGGTATTCATCAAGCTGGGATAAAAATGAAAGAATAGGAGCTAACGCTATTTTTTCTGACGCGCTCTTATAACTATCACTGCTTTCAGAACAAAGAGACTCTTGACCAATTAGCATATAGTCGATATCGACAGAGGGAATGTCTGAGGTTTTACCGTCGGCAAGTAGCAATACATCAATAGGCCAGATTTGGCAAAGACCATCCACAACATGTTTGTTGTGATCAAGAAAGAGAGGGTTTCCTGATTTATAATAGTTGGAGAAGCTGTAGTCTAGGGCTGTCGCCACTTTTGTGGTTCTTTTGAACACATCTTCAATACGATGAAACTCACTACTGATATCTTTTTCTACCGCGTCAAAATGATTCTTTCCTATTAGGCCAAGTAACATCGCGGCGATCACAGCGGGAAACCCGAAAACAAAGGTTAGGCTAAAGTGCCTATTTACTTTCATATAATGTGCTCTTAGCGTTCAGCTATTTTCATTTTCCCCATTAATATTATTACATTAATCGGCAATTCGCTCGACGTAAAATAATGTAAATTGATATTAACGACACACCTAACGGTCAAATAACCGCTTACAAATGAATAAAATAGAGAAGCGCCAACATATAGAGCAGGTGAGTTTGTTATCTGAGCCCATTTCAATGCTGTTAATAATATGACTTATGGCCTATTAGCTCACCTAACACCAAACTCAATTCACCGGCTAATGACCGCACGCTCAATCACAGATTGAGGCACTGTCACGCCAAGCTCACGAGCAGCATCTAGGTTGACCACCAGCTGAGAGCTCTGCGCAGTTTTGACACTCAACTTCCCGGGCTTCTGTCCTTCCAAAATGGCTGCGACATAATCCGCGGTCTGAACCCCAACATCATAATAATCTAGACCTAAACCAGCAATCGCTCCCTTTCCGACATAAGATGTGGCGCCTGCGACGACTGGCGTATCTGCATGGTTAGCCGCTTTGATAAGACCCTCCATGCCGCTTGCAACCGTATTATCGGTCAAGGCATAGATAACATCGGACTTCTTAGCAATGGATTCTGCTTTTGCTTCGACATCGTCAACAGTCAGCGCTTTTTCGGTGTGAAGTGTATAACCGAAATCTCGAGTTGCCTTTCTCAATAACCCAACTAACGCAACGGCATTTGCTTCTGCTGGGTTGTAAACTACACCGATTGAATTAGCTTCAGGGAGCAGTTCTTTGATTAATGACACATGCTGAGTGATCGGAGATAAGTCAGAAAGCCCCGTGACATTACGCCCCGGCTTTTCTAATTGTTTAACGAGCCTAGCGCCGATAGGATCCGTAACCGCGGTAAACACGATAGGAATCGAGCGAGTCGCCGACACTAAGGCTTGTGAAGTCGGTGTCGCGATACCAACAAGTACATGTGGATTTTCACTGACGAGCTCTCTGGCAATCTTGGCTGCCTGAGCCGGGTTACCATTCGCCATTTCATAGGAGAATTCTAAGTTCTTACCGGGTTCATAACCATTGGCTCTCAATCCTTCAAGAAGCCCTAAACGTGTCGCATTCAGATCTGGATGGTCAACAACTTGTGAAACCGACACTTTGGCAACGTTTGCCATTGCATTGCCAGTCCATAGCAACATCAAGCAACTTAAAACCGCTGCCAATACCTTTCTTACAGAACTCATTATCGCTCCCTGAATCAAGCTCTACCCGTCATTACTCGCTCAAAGAGAACAACATCAAAATCACTATTGACATTATTACCAGTAACCATTGATAACTTGAAGTGATATTTAACAAAAATACAACAAAGCTCGAGTTATGTGAGAAAGGTTATATTGACTTCGGAGGAAGGTAAGAAACCAAGTGAATAAGGACAGGTAAGCTAAACGGAAAGTAAGCGAGGTAACAAAAAGAGGAGCAAATCTGAGAACAAGCTATAGAAGATGAATAGTTGTTCTCAGACAAGAGGGAGAGCTGGGATTCTTTAGAACCAACGCTCCATTGAGGATTTATCTAACTGACGAAAGGCACGATTTAAAATGATTGCCAATTCTTTATAGCGAGGGCGCGGCTTCATAGGCTCTAACGCAAAACCCGTTTCAGTGATCTTTTCATGCAGTTCGCGGTACCACGATACTAGCGCCGGCGGAAGTTGTGTATTTGAGCGATTGCCCAACCACCACATACCTTGTAGCGGCAAGCTGATCGCAAACAAAGCCATAACCACAGCCTGTGGCATCGCTTGGTAATTATTAAAGACCATTTGTGTAAGAACACTGATAGCGGCAATCGCAGGCATCACTTTCACGCCAAAGCGGGTCGCTTTAATAATGCGTTGTTCTGGGAAGATCGCGTTTAACTCTTTTCGGACGGGCCAGAGATCCATGTACTTTTGGCCATCTTTTAAACTACTAGCTAAACCAACTCTATTGCTCATATGAGTCTCCCATTAAAAAAAAGTTGAAATCATCAACTAAAAACACAAAAATTTGACGAAAAATAATATTCTTTCAAATTTTTTTGTTATATTTGCACAATATCGCTATTATTTGCAGACCTCAATCTCATTGTTGCCCTTATTTACAATTTAAGCAACTTTGAGAAGACTTCTGCAAGGAATGCACAAGCCTCTTTTTGATAAAGAGCGCTTTCACTTTATACGGAAATTAACGTTTTTTTGACCAAGGTTAGTACGCAAGCCTATGTGCTTCGACTATTCTTGAGATTAATTTTCATCCTTAACTGATTTCGATCAGAAAAATAAACAGGTAGTCATTAATGTCTAAGCTAGTTTTAGTTTTAAACTGTGGTAGTTCTTCTCTTAAATTCGCTGTTGTTGATGCAGAAACAGGTGCAGAGCACCTAACTGGTCTTGCTGAGTGTCTAGGTCTTCCAGAAGCTCGTATGAAGTGGAAACTTGATGGCAAGCATGAAGCACAACTAGGCGCGGGCGCAGCTCACGTAGAAGCACTATCTTTCATGGTAGAAACTATTCTTGCTTCTAAGCCTGAGCTTAAAGCTAACCTTGGCGCTATCGGTCACCGTATCGTACACGGTGGCGAGCAGTTCACTTCTTCTGCACTTATCACTGATGAAGTTCTTAAGGGTATTCAAGACGCTGCGACTTTCGCACCTCTTCACAACCCTGCTCACCTTATCGGTATCGAAGCGGCTCAACAGAACTTCCCTGGTCTACAAAACGTTGCTGTTTTTGACACTGCGTTCCACCAAACAATGCCTTCTGAGTCTTACCTATACGCTCTACCGTACAACCTGTACAAAGAGCACGGCATCCGTCGTTACGGCATGCACGGTACTTCTCACCTATTCATCACTCGTGAAGTTGCAGGCCTACTAAACAAGCCAGTTGAAGAAGTTAACATCATCAACTGTCACCTAGGTAACGGCGCTTCTGTATGTGCAATCAAGAACGGTAAATCTGTAGACACTTCTATGGGTCTTACTCCTCTTGAAGGTCTTGTAATGGGTACTCGTTGTGGTGACCTAGACCCTGCAATCATCTTCCACCTACACGACGCACTTGGTTACTCTGTTGAAGAAATCAACAACATGCTAACTAAAGAGTCTGGTCTTGCTGGTCTAACTGAAGTGACTTCTGACTGTCGTTTCGTTGAAGACAACTACGGTGAGAAAGAAGAAGCAACTCGTGCAATGGACGTGTTCTGTCACCGTCTAGCTAAGTACGTAGCTGGTTACACTGCAACTCTAGAAGGTCGTCTAGACGCAATCACTTTCACTGGCGGCATCGGCGAGAACTCAGGCCCAATCCGTGAAATGGTTCTTAACCGCCTAGGCATCTTCGGTATCGAAGTTGACGGTGAAGCTAACCTTAAAGCTCGTTTCGGCGGCGAAGGTACTATCACTACAGCTAACAGCCGTATCCCTGCAATGGTTATCTCTACTAACGAAGAGCTAGTAATTGCTGAAGACACTGCGAAACTAGCAGGTCTTTAATTGATTTTCCTGACTAGCTTCATTCGAAGCTAGTCAGTTTTTCATATCAAGAAAATGGGGCTCAACTTCTATTCCTACCCCAATTTAAATATCGGTGGGAATAGCAGTTGAGCTTTTTTTATTTCCAATAGTCAAAGGTGTTCGTCAATGTCACGTACTATTATGCTTATCCCTACAAGCGCTGGTGTTGGTCTTACTAGTGTTAGCATGGGTGTTCTTCGCGCTATGGAGCGTAAGGGCGTAAGTGTTTCTTTCTACAAGCCAATCGCTCAGCCTCGCAGCGGTGGTAACCAACCAGATCTAACGTCTACTATCATCAGCGCAAACAGCGACATTAAGATTGGTGAGCCAATCGCAATGACTAAAGCTGAAGCTTTGATCGGTAGCGAAAAAATGGACGAGCTTCTTGAGTCTGTTGTTGAGCAATACAACAAGATCAACAAAGACGCAGAAGTTACGCTAATCGAAGGTCTAGTACCTACTCGTAAGCACCCATTTGCTAACCAAGTGAACGCGGAAATCGCAAAAACACTTGGCGCGGAGATCGTATTCGTTGCGACTCCTGGTACTGACAACCCTACGCAGCTTAAAGAGCGTATAGAAGTAGCATGTTCTAACTTCGGCGGTACTAAGAACAAAAACATCAAAGGCGTAATCATCAACAAGCTTAACGCTCCTGTTGATGAGGCTGGCCGTACTCGCCCTGACCTATCTGAAATCTTTGATGATGCAGACAGCGCTCAGCAAGCGAACCTTGAAGTAATGCAAATCTTCAACTCTAGCCCTATCCGTGTTCTTGGCTGCGTGCCATGGAGCATCGATCTAATCGCAACTCGTGCGGTTGATATGGCTAAGCACCTTAACGCTGAAATCGTTAACGAAGGTGAAATCTCAACTCGTCGTATTAAGAGCATCACTTTCTGTGCACGTTCTCTACCGCACATGATTGAGCACTTCAAACCAGGCTCACTGCTAGTAACTTCTGCAGACCGTCCTGACGTTATCGTTGCTGCGGCTCTTGCTGCGAAAAACGGTGTTGAGATTGGCGCAATCCTGCTTACTGGCGGTTACGACATTCCAGAAAGCATTGCTAACCTTTGTGCACCAGCATTCGCTTCAGGTCTGCCGATCTTCAAGGCTCAAGGTAACACTTGGCAGACATCTCTAAACCTACAGAGCTTCAACCTAGAAGTTCCTGCAGACGATAAAGAGCGTATCGAGTTCGTTAACGATCACGTTGCAAGCCACATTGATGGCCCTTGGATTGATTCTCTATCTGAAGGTACTCAAGGCATCCGTCGTCTAAGCCCACCAGCATTCCGTTACCAGCTAACTGAATTTGCTCGTAAAGCGGCTAAGCGCATCGTTCTTCCTGAAGGTGATGAGCCACGTACAGTTAAAGCTGCGGCTATCTGTGCTGAGCGCGGTATCGCAACGTGTGTACTTCTAGGTAACCCTGAAGAAATCCGTCGCGTTGCAGCGCAGCAAGGTGTTGAGCTTGGCGCTGGCGTTGAGATCATCGATTCTGCATCAGTTCGCGAAAACTACGTAGCTCGTCTAGTAGAACTTCGTGGCGCTAAAGGTATGACTGAAGTTGTTGCTCGTGAGAAGCTAGAAGATTCAGTATTCCTAGGTACTATGATGCTTGAAGCTGGCGAAGTTGACGGCCTAGTTTCTGGTGCTGTTCACACAACGGCGAACACTATCGTTCCTCCGTTCCAGATCATCAAGACTGCTCCTGATGCTTCTATCGTATCTTCGATCTTCTTCATGCTTCTGCCTGATCAAGTTCTTGTATACGGTGACTGTGCGATCAACCCAGATCCAACAGCTGAACAGCTTGCTGAAATCGCTATCCAATCTGCAGATTCTGCTGCGGCATTCGGTATCGACCCACGCGTTGCTATGATCTCTTACTCTACTGGTGAATCTGGTAAGGGTGCAGACGTAGATAAAGTACGTGAAGCAACGAAACTTGCTCAAGAGAAGCGTCCTGATCTAGTGATCGACGGTCCTCTACAGTACGATGCAGCAATCATGGAAAACGTAGCCGCTTCTAAAGCGCCTAACTCTCCAGTTGCAGGTAAAGCGACAGTATTCGTATTCCCAGACTTAAACACGGGTAACACGACTTACAAAGCTGTACAGCGTTCAGCAGATCTAGTATCTATCGGTCCAATGCTTCAAGGTATGCGCAAGCCAGTAAATGACTTGTCTCGTGGCGCTCTAGTAGACGATATCGTTTACACAGTAGCTCTAACGGCTATCCAAGCAGACCAAGCTGCACAAGCTGCACAAGCTGAAGAAAAAGTAATTAACTAATTTTTCTTTTGTAAAAAGCAAAAACCCTAGATGTTTATCTAGGGTTTTTTTATGTCTGGAGTAAAGGAACTACTTGGTAAGCCTAGCCTCGACCATGTGGTGATTCTAAGTCTAGCTCTGGTCCTTTGGGTACAACTTGAGTCGGATTGATACCAGTGTGGCTGTAGTAGTAGTGACGCTTGATATGATAGAAATCGGTCGTCTCTTTAATACCCTCTATTTGATAGAGCTCTTTTAGATAACCTTGGATATGTTTGTAATCCGCAATTCGTTGCTTGTTACACTTGAAGTGACCCACATACACAGCATCGAATCGAACCAAGGTCGTGAACAACCGCCAATCCGCTTCAGTAATCTGCTCTCCCGCTAAATAACGTTTCTCACTAAGATGCGCATCCACTTTATCTAACGCTTCAAATAACGCTTCATACGCCTCTTCGTAGGCTTCTTGTGTTGTCGCAAAGCCGGTTCGGTATACGCCGTTGTTGATGTTTGGGTAGATATAATCATTCCACTCATCAATCTTCTTGGACAACTCCCACGGGTAGTAATCATCGGTGTTACCCGTTAGCTCGTTAAACTCTGAGTTAAACATGCGAATGATTTCAGACGACTCGTTACTCACAATGGTGTTGGTTTTCTTATCCCACAGCACAGGTACCGTTACTCTACCCGAGTAGTCAGGCTTGGCTTGAGTGTAGATTTGGTGCATGCGGGTATGGCCAAATAGAGGTTCAGGTAACCCCATTTGCCAACCTTCACTCATCATGTCTGGGCAAACAACCGTCACGTCAATGTGATCGGTTAGGTCTTTCAGCTCGCGGAAGATAAGGGTTCGGTGCGCCCAAGGGCAAGCTAACGATACGTATAAGTGATAACGGCCGCTTTCCGGCTCAAACTGCGCGCCCGGTTTGTTCTCTACCCAATGACGAAAGCCCGCATCTTCACGAACAAACTTACCACCGCTTTCTTTCGTGTCGTACCACACATCATGCCAAACACCTTCAACTAATTTGCCCATATCCAAACCTCTGTGATGCTAACTTTTCTCTAGTATAAAAAAAGCCAACTTTTTCAAAACTAGAAAAAGTTGGCTTAGTTGTTCGAATTATTTGATGAAGCTGTTGAGCAAAATATAGGAACTAGGTCTGCAGTACAAAAAAAGCGCGACTCTAAAAACTAGTCGCGCTTAAGCCTGTCACAGGCTGAACCGTTTTAGATTGGCTCTAGACTTGCACGTGCAAGCAAGATACTGCGTGTACGTCATCGCCTTGGATAGTTGGCTTAGTTTGCGCACACGCCTCTGTTGCTTGTGGGCAACGTGTACGGAACACACAACCTGATGGAGGATTGATTGGCGATGGTAAATCACCTTCCAACATCTGGATAGTTTTACTACGCTCTAGACGAGGGTCTGGAATCGGAACGGCAGACATCAACGCCTTGGTGTACGGGTGCTTTGGATCAGAGAATAAGGCATCTGATTCACCAAGCTCTACCGCGTTACCTAGGTACATCACCAAGACACGGTCAGAAATGTGTTTAACCACTGACAAATCGTGCGCGATGAATACCAGCGAAAGACCTAGCTCTTTTTGCAGTTCTTTCAAAAGGTTAACAACTTGAGCTTGGATAGATACGTCAAGTGCAGAAACAGGTTCATCACAGATGATCATCTTAGGTTTCAAGATAAGCGCACGTGCAATACCAATACGCTGACACTGACCACCAGAGAATTCATGAGGGTAACGGTTGATTACGTTGGGTAGTAGACCAACCTTTGCCATCATCTCTTTAACTCTGTCCTTCACTTCTTGTTTAGAAAGTTCAGGGAAGAAAGTCTCTAGAGGCTCAGCAATAATATCGCCTACTGACATACGTGGGTTAAGCGATGCTAGCGGGTCTTGGAAGATCATCTGAATCTCTTTACGAGTCTCACGACGCTTCACTTCCTGCATCTTAGTTAGGTCTTGACCTAACCACATCACTTGACCTTCAGTCGCTTCAACCAAGCCGATAATCGCACGGGCAAAAGTTGATTTACCACAACCAGACTCACCCACTACGCCTAGTGTTTCGCCTTCGTAAAGGTGAACATCAACCCCATCAACCGCTTTAAGGTTTGATGGTTTTGCCCAAGGCCAAGCAGACTTAGCTGCAATGCTAAAGTGAACTTTCAGGTCTTTAATATCTAATAGTAATTCTTTACTCATTTTGTCCAAGTCTCCCAGTCTGAAAAACAAGCACGCTGACGGTCTTTAGCAAATGGCTGCAAAATCGGTGCTTCTTGCTTACAACGGTCCATTACACGGTGACAACGGTCTTGGTAAGGACAACCTGTTGGTAGGCGAAGTAAGTTAGGTGGGTTACCTGGAATCGTCGGTAGAATTTCACCTTCGGTATCCAAACGAGGAATCGCTTTAAGCAAGCCTTCCGCGTATGGGTGGCTTGGCTCGTAGAAGATTTCATCAACCGTGCCGTACTCCATTGTACGACCCGCGTACATCACAAGTACTTTGTCACAAGAACCAGCAACAACACCCAAGTCATGGGTGATCATGATGATTGCCGTATTGAACTCATCTTTAAGTTCGTTCAGCAATTCCATGATTTGCGCTTGAATGGTTACATCCAGTGCCGTTGTTGGTTCATCAGCGATAAGCAATTTAGGACGACACAGCAGTGCCATTGCGATCATCACACGCTGACGCATACCGCCCGAAAATTCGTGCGGATACATGGTAATACGTTTACGAGCTTCAGGAATTTTCACCGCTTCAAGCATGCGTACTGATTCTTCAAACGCTTCTGCTTTACCCATGCCTTTATGCAGCATAAGTACTTCCATCAGCTGATCACTTACTTTCATGTAAGGGTTCAGTGAGGTCATTGGATCTTGGAAGATCATCGCGATTTGTTCAGCACGAACCTTGTTCAGTGCTTTTTCAGGCAGGTTGAGAATTTCATTGCCTTCAAACTTTGCACTGCCTGAGATGATGCCGTTCTTAGCCAGCAGCCCCATCAGTGCAAATACCGTTTGTGATTTACCTGAACCCGACTCACCAACAATACCCAGCGTTTCGCCTTGGTTAAGTGAGAAGTTCAAGTCGTTTACTGCGGTTACGATACCATCTTGTGTGGTAAATTCGACGCGCAGATCTTTGACATCTAATAAGCTCATTATTGCTTCCTTAATCTTTTATAGCTTTTAATTGCTATTTCGTTATCTGTCTTTTGGATCAAGCGCGTCGCGCAGACCATCACCTACGTAGTTAAAGCAGAACAGCGTAACTACCATGAATGCCGCAGGGAATGTCAATTGCCAGATTGCAACTTCCATTGTTTGCGAACCTTCTTGAAGCAATGCGCCCCAGCTTGTCATAGGCTCTTGAACACCAAGACCAAGGAAAGATAAGAATGATTCTGTAAGGATCATGCTTGGAATAAGCAACGTAGAGTAAACCGCTACGATACCCAGTACGTTTGGTACGATGTGACGTGTAATGATCTTCCATTTGCTTACACCACATACGTGTGCAGCTTCAATGAACTCTTTACTACGTAGGCTCAACGTTTGACCACGTACAATACGCGCCATATCTAGCCAAGCAATCGCACCAATAGCAACGAAGATTAGGACGATGTTACGACCAAAGAACGTTACCAGTACGATTACTAGGAACATGAATGGCACTGCGTACAAGATCTCTAGGATACGCATCATCACTCGGTCAGTACGACCGCCGATGAAGCCTGAAGCTGCACCGTAAAGCGTACCAATCAGTACCGCTACGAAGGCACCCATCACACCAACCATCAATGAGATGCGGCCACCGACAAGAGTACGAACGTACAAATCACGACCTAAGCTATCGGTACCAAACCAGTGATCCGCATTCGGACCAACGTGCATTGCGTACCAGTCAGTATCATCATAAGTGTACTGAGCCAGCATTGGTAAGAAGATAACTGCCAGTACCATAAGCGTAAGAATGAACAGACTCACCATCGCAGCTTTGTTTCGCATGAAACGAATGCGCGCGTCCTGCCACAAACTACGACCTTCAATCTCTAAGCTCTCAGAGAACTTTTCGATCGCTTCTAAATTTTCTTTTTTCTTCAACATAACCATGCGTCCCTGTTAGTAGCGAATTTTCGGGTCAATAAGCGCTAGCAAAATATCAACGATTGCGTTGAACAAGATGAATAGGAAACCAATCAAGATGGTTACACCCATTACTAGCGAGTAGTCACGGTTAAACGCGGCGTTAACAAACAGCTTACCGATACCTGGTAGGCCGAAGATGGTTTCAACAACAACTGAACCTGTGATGATACCTACGAACGCAGGTCCCATGTAAGAAACAACAGGTAGCATTGCTGGCTTAAGTGCATGTTTTAGAATGATATAACGGTAGCTTAGACCTTTTGCACGTGCAGTTCGGATAAAGTTACTGTTTAGCGTTTCAATCATGCTACCACGAGTAATACGAGCAAAGGTTGCTACGTAAAGAAGAGACATCGCGATAACAGGCAGCACGATGTACATGAATGTACCGCCATGCCAACCACCTGCTGGGAATATGTTCCAGTGCAGGGAGAAAAGGTAAATAAGCGCCGGTGCCAACACGAAAGATGGCATTACCACCCCGAGCATGGCGGTCGACATTATGGTGTAGTCGACCCAGGTGTTGTGCTTCAAGGCGGCAATGGTTCCGACCGTTACCCCCATCAATAATGTGAAGATAAAAGCAACGAAACCTACCTTCGCAGATACTGGAAGTGCAACCGCGATCAGCTCATTTACTGTGTAATCTTGGTATTTAAAAGAGGGACCGAAGTCACCTTGTAAGATATTTGTCAAATACGTGGTGTATTGTTCAAACACTGGTTTATCTAAGCCGTATTTAGCTTCGATGTTAGCCATAACTTCTGGCGGTAATGGACGCTCGCTTGAAAACGGGTTACCCGGTGCGAAACGCATGAGAAAGAAAGATATAGTGATCAACACCAACATGGTTGGAATCGCTTCAAATATCCTTTTCATAATGAATTTAAGCATAAACTCACTCTTTCAGTCTGTGACAATTAAAATTAGAAAGACGCTACATGCGCGCCCTGCGCATGTAGTGCCTGTATCGTTATAGTTATATTAACTTTTTAGAATCGAAGCTTATTATTGAGCTTTGATGTATAGGTCTTTCGAGAAGATCTTGTCTTCCGCGTTGTTGATTGGGAAACCACCAACATGCGGGTTAAGTAGACGAGATTTCACGTATTGGTAGATAGGAGCAATTGGCATGTCGTTTGCCATTAGCGCCTCAGCTTCTAGGTAAAGTGCTTTGCGCTCTTCTTCTGAAGTTGAGTTAAGTGCTTTATCGATGATCTTATCGTAAGCCGCGCTGTCGTAGTGAACACCACCGGTAGTGTTGTTACTCTTCATTAGCGTCAGGAACGAAGACGCTTCATTGTAGTCACCACACCAACCAGCACGTGCTACTTCGAAGTCACCAGAATCTTTAGAAGATAGGTACGTTTTCCACTCTTGGTTCTCAAGTGTTACAGAAAGACCCAGTGTTTTCTTCCACATAGAACCTAGCGCTACAGCAATCTTCTTGTGGTTCTCTGAAGTGTTGTAAAGCAGGTTGAATTTAAGTGGGTTGTCTTTACCGTAACCCGCTTCTTCAAGAAGACGTTCCGCTTCTGCGTTACGCTCTTTCTGAGACATCTTGCCGTAAGCAGGTAGCTCAGGATCGAAGCCAGCTGTGATTTCAGGCGTTAGGAAATACGCAGGTTTTTGACCTTGCGCTAGGATAGCACCTGTTACGATATCACGGTCGATCGCGTAAGAGATTGCTTGACGAACACGAACATCATCAAATGGTGCTTTCTTCGTATTGAAGATGTAGTAGTAAGTACATAGGTTACCCGCTACAGATACATCTTCTGCGTACTCTTTTTGAAGACGCTTGAAGTGCTCAGTTGGAAGTTCGTTTGTGAAATCGATTTCACCAGATAGGAAACGGTTCATTTCCGCTACTTGGTTTTCGATTGGTAGGAACGTTACTTTGTTAAGAACTGTTTTATCGTTGTCCCAGTACTGTTCGTTACGCTTGAGTACTAGACGCTCGTTAACAACCCATTTATCAACAGAGAATGCACCGTTGCCAACAAAGTGCTCTGGCTTAGTCCACTGGTCACCGTATTTTTCAACAGTTGCCTGGTGTACTGGCTTCATTGTTGTGTGGCCCATCATCATTACGAAGTATGGTACCGCTGTTTCTAATTCAACAACTAGAGTGTTTGCATCCACTGCTTTAACGCCTAGTTCACTCTTGTCTTTCTTACCCGCTACGATATCTTTCGCATTCGCCATCTTGGTGTATTCCATGTACCAAGCGTATGGAGAAGCCGTTGCAGGATCAACTGCACGTTGCCAGCTGTATACAAAATCTTGAGCTGTTACAGGATCGCCGTTAGACCATTTTGCGTCTTTGCGTAGGTGGAAAGTGAATGTTTTGTTGTCTGTCGTTTCCCAGCTTTCCGCAACACCAGGGATAGTGTTGCCGTCGCCGTCTTGGTTCACTAGACCTTCTAGAAGATCACGAATTACGTGAGATTCTGGTACACCTTGAGATTTGTGTGGGTCGATAGTTGCAACTTCAGTACCGTTACCGCGAACAAGTTCCTGAACTTTTGCCAGTTCTGTGCCTGCTGGAACTTCAGCAGCGATAGAAAGAGTAGAAGAGGCAGCCACTGCCAAACCAGCACCTAGAAGAAGGGCCTGAGTGATTTTATTCTTGTACATTTAATAAACTCCAAGTTTTATGTATTGCATCCATGACTTCTTTGCTTGGTTCACTGAACGGCAGTGATTTAGATTTATTTAGCTCAAAATTTAAGCATAAAAATCTAAAACCTTACAAAGATTGAGGCACACACTATCAACCATTGAAGTAATTTGCCACAAACAAGTCGCAAAAAATCGGATAATTCTCCGAAATACTTAAGGTATCAGTGTAAATATCTAAAAAACCCCAAATCAGTAGTGACTTGCGTAGAGGGATTAATTAAAAAACAGCCTTTAGTGTTGATGTATCTGTGTTGATACTTTTTTTTAGCATCTTATGCTAGAACACTGAGCGCAAATTAACATTAATGCCACATGAAATCTAATTGCACATCACATATCACCTAAACCGTCTACACTATTTGTGAGGATAATCACTTTATACAAGACAGCATAATGCTCTGCACCAAACCGGGTTATCCAATGCACCAATTAAGACAAAATTACGCGCTGAATTTATATGCAACCACAATGAATTATCATTTGTCAAATCAATGATTATCTATAAATAGATTTATAGCAGGTACAAAAAAACCGACCTAAGTGGTCGGTTTTTGACTGTCTCATATACAAATGAGTGAATGCTGAAGCAACATCACTTTAAGAGAAATTACTTCTCCCAGCGTTCCGCTGCTTTCGTGTCTGAATCACGAGAGTCAACCCAACGAGTTGCTTCAGTGGTGCGTTCCTTCTTCCAAAACGGCGCTTTGGTTTTTAGGAAATCCATCACAAACTCACAGGCTTCAAAGGCCGCACCGCGGTGTGCACTGGATACACCAACGTAAACAATCTGGTCGCCGATATCTAAGTCACCTATACGGTGGATAACACGCATCTTCTGAATAGGCCAGCGAGCCTCAGCTTGGTCACAGATCTCGCTCAGTGATTTTTCTGTCATACCCGGATAGTGCTCCAGAGACAAACCAATCACATTGTCGCCAAGGTTCATGTCGCGAACTTTACCAACGAACGTCACAATCGCTCCGGCAGCTGTACCTTGAGCCAAGTAGTCGTATTCGTCGCCTACCGAGAAGTCCTCAGCTGTCACTAATACTCTTGGATCCATGCTTAGCCTCCAGTCACTGGTGGGAAGAAAGCCACTTCGTCGCCGTCTTTCACTTCAGCTGTCAGAGGTACGATTGATTGGTTAAGTGCAGCCAGAAGCTTCCCCTCTTCCAATGCGATATCCCATTTGCCTTCTTGTGTCACAAGATGACTACGAATCGCTTCAATCGTCTTAAATTGTGCATCAACTTCAACGCTGTCCACACCAACAAGTTCACGAGTTTGAGCAAAGAAAAGTACTGTAATCATGACTCCACCTTAAAGTGACCAGATTTACCACCTGTCTTCTCTAGCAGGCGCACGTTTTCGATAACAATGTCTTTCTGAACAGCTTTACACATATCGTAAATCGTTAACGCAGCCACAGAAGCAGCCGTTAGCGCTTCCATCTCTACGCCCGTCTTACCCGCAAGCTTACAAACAGATTCGATGCGAACCTTGTTTTCAGACTCGATAGCTTCAAGCTGCACTTCTACTTTAGTTAATAGCAGAGGGTGACACAGGGGAATCAGATCCCACGTCTTCTTCGCCGCTTGAATACCCGCAATACGTGCCGTTGCGAAAACATCACCTTTATGGTGGCTACCAGAGACAATCAGCTCTAGCGTTTCTGCCGACATTTGAACGAAGGCTTCCGCTCTCGCTTCACGTACTGTTTCCGCTTTAGCCGATACATCGACCATGTTTGCTTCGCCAGACGCGTTAATGTGTGTAAATTGGCTCATACTCAAACCGCCTTATACAGAAAGGTGTGGCATGAAGTTACAAGGACGGTGGCTAGCATCCATCTGTTGCTTGATGATCTTAGTCCAACCGGTGCGGCAAGCGCCTGTAGAACCTGGCATCGCAAAGATAACCGTGTGGTTAGCAAAACCCGCAATCGCACGAGATTGAATTGTCGAAGTACCGATCTCTTCGTAAGATACTTGACGGAATAGCTCACCAAAGCCTTCTACTTCTTTGTCGAATAGTGGCTTAAGCGCTTCAGGAGTGCTGTCACGAGAAGTGAAACCCGTACCGCCTGTGATCATGATTGCTTGTACGCTTTCATCAGCGATCCACTTAGATACGATCGCACGGATCTTGTACATGTCATCAATAACGATTTGCTTATCAACCACGTTGTGACCCGCTTCTTTAGCATGCTCTGCTAGGTAACCGCCTGAAGTGTCGTTTTCTTCTGTACGAGTATCTGAAACCGTTAGTACTGCGATGTTTGCTGCTTGGAATTTGCTTTCTGCGTGACCCATTTGTTCACCTATATAAATTTTTCATTAGACTGATTCGCCCAGCCTGAAGAAGCTGAGCGATAAAATGCTTTAGAGTGTGTAGCGGGTTAACCGCCGATTGACGCCAAGTTTGGAGTCATGCCGCTGTTGCCATCGTGTAAGAAGTGGCTAACGGACTTGGTTTGAAGCTGAGCCTGAATTCGATCAATGAGTTCTTGCTCTTGTTGATCTTCTTGAATCAGATCTCTCAGTTCAACACCATGGTCGCCAAACAGACATAAGTGAAGTTTACCGGTCGCAGAAACGCGCAGTCGGTTACAACTCTCACAAAAGTCTTTCTCGTAAGGCATGATCAAACCGATTTCACCCTTGTAGTCTGGGTGGACAAACACTTGCGCCGGGCCATCGTTAACGGCTTTGACTTTTAACAGCCAACCATTAGCAATAAGCTGGTTGCGAATCGCAACGCCAGACACATGATGTTTATCGAACAACTCGTCCATCTCGCCGGTTTTCATCAGCTCGATAAAACGTAATTGAATAGGTTTGTCTTTGATCCAATTAAGGAAGGCTGGTAATTCCTGACTATTGAGGTCTTTCATTAATACGACGTTGACTTTGACTTGTTCAAAGCCAACCTCAAACGCTTTATCAATGCCTCGCATAACCTCAGTAAACTTATTCTCACCAGTGATCTGATGGAACATGCGCGAATCTAAACTATCCACGCTCACGTTTATATGGGTTAAACCAGCATCACGCCATTGCCCTACTTGTTTCTCCATGCGGTAGCCATTCGTTGTGGTGGCTACTTTTTCGATGCCTGGAGTAGAAGCAACGGTATGTATGATTTCAGGAAAGTCTTTACGCAGACTCGGCTCTCCGCCTGTAATGCGGATCTTTGAGGTACCACAATCTGCAAACGCTTTAACAACGCGTTTGATCTCGGGAACACTTAAAAAAGACGAGTTTTTTTGCCCTGACGGTTTGTAACCATCTGGCAAGCAGTAAGTACATTTAAAGTTACAGACGTCTGTAACCGACAAGCGCAAGTAATAAAACTTGCGATGGAATCTATCTTCGAATTGTTGCGCCACGGAACACCTTTCCAAACACGGGAGGCATAATCATTTCCAATTAAGCCCTTGTGACAACATGTCACTGGCTCTTGATGCGTATCGGTACAGCAAATACCACTGTGCGACTTAGCATGCGAGAGCTCGGAGTTATGGCAACTGAGCGTTATATTCACACGCGCAGTAGCTGAGTAATAAAATACTTAATATTTGTACGTGAATCTAGCTCTGATGGTAAAAAACGGGTCACATCGGCAAAAAAAAACGTATCAAACGCTCAAAATAACTCTTGTTGAGTATATAGCGAGAAGCATTTAACCTAAATTATAGTTGGTAATAACCTAACAAGAACAATAAATGAATATTTACTCTTCAAAGAAAGTCGTAGCAATCGGCGGTGGCCATGGCTTAGGTCGCATGTTAGCTGCATTAAAAGACTTTGGTAACAACGCAACTGGCATTGTTGCAACGACAGATAACGGCGGTTCCACCGGACGTATTAGAGATTGCCAAGGTGGCATCGCATGGGGAGATACACGCAACTGTATCAACCAATTAATCACAGAGCCTTCAATCAGTTCGATGATGTTCGAATACCGCTTTCGTGGTCAAGGTGAGTTAGACGGTCATAACTTGGGTAACCTAATGCTGACGGCGTTAGACAACCTTTCCGTTCGCCCATTGGAAGCAATTAACCTGATTCGAAATATGCTCAAGGTCGATGTCAATATCGTGCCGATGACTGAGCATCCTTCAGACCTCACGGCTCTATCAATGGACGGCCGCTGGGTTACCGGCGAAACCAACGTTGATGACATGACGGAAAAGCTGCGCATGATGGACTTGTCTCCAGAAGTGCCAGCAACCAAAGAAGCCGTTGCTGCCGTTGAGCAAGCAGACTGCATTGTCCTTGGCCCTGGAAGCTTTTTAACCAGTGTGATGCCCCCTCTTCTCCTTCCAGAGATTGGCAAAGCAATCTCTGAGAACACCAAGGCAAAAGTTATCTTCGTTGAAAACCTTTCACCAGAGCACGGTCCCGCAGGGAAAATGACGCTTCAAGAGCAATTGGAGTGGTGTGAACGTACCTGTAAGGCAAGGAAAATAGACATCGTGTTAGGCAATGAACCTCACCCGGAACTAGAAGTGCAATGGAATTGTGTGACCACAGATCTTGCATCGGCAAACCGAGATTGGCGACACGACCGTGTGAAGCTTCAACAAGCCATTGAAGCCCAGTTGGCGTAGCCATAGGTTCAAGCGACAAACAACAAAAAAGGAGCATGCTGCTCCTTTTTTAATCTCAGTAATAACTCGCTGTTTTAAAGGTCCGTCATCAACTGCTGATATTCAGTGTACGTCGATAACAGGAGGTCTTGCATATCTTGAAAATCAATCTCGGTTACAGGCAACGCTTGCTTCACTTTTGCGTCTAAGCTAATCGCAAAACTACACAAAGAATCCGCACCAAAGCTTGCTGCGCTGCTCTTAAGCGCATGACTGATATCAGCCAAGTACTTAGAGGTATCCGACTCTTTATTTATCTCTAGGTGTTCGTAGTAGCCTTTCAACTCACCTAAAAAGATTTCCAGTAAAACCGGGACATTCTCTTGGCCTATTTCGCCGGCAAGCTCATCAACTTTTTGCTGATTTAATACTTTCGTCATTATTATTTTCTTATTGTTTGTTGATTACTGCTTCGCATTCCACGTTTGCAACTTACGGTATATCGTCGATGGACTGACATCTAAGAAACCTGCCGCACGAGGGATGTTGCCATCACACGCTTTAATGGCCTGCTCGATAGCCGTTTTCTCAGTGATCCACAATGGGAAAATATCTTTTACCGTAATGTCTTCATTCTGCTTCTCTTTCAATCGCAGACTGTTTTCAATCGGTTGGTTCAACGGTGGTGGAAGCATGTTGAGAGTAATCTCTTTGCCGTTATTCAAAACCACCACGTTCCGCAACACGTTTTGTAGCTGACGAACGTTACCCGGCCACTCATATTGATTAAAGCGATCAAGTACTTCCTGAGCAAAACGTACAAACGCCTTCCCCTCCTCGACCGACATATAGCCTAGCAGAGAATACGCGATCTCGATGACATCTTCACCACGCTCACGCAATGGCGGCAAGTGCAATGGAATCACGTATAAACGATAGTATAAATCTTCTCTAAAGCGACCTTCTTGTACTTCTTTCCAAGGGTCACGGTTGGTCGCACACACAAAACGAACGTCGACACTCTTCATCTTCGAAGAGCCGACTTTTTGGAAAGTACCGGTTTGGATAAAGCGCAGCAGCTTGGTTTGCAGCTCTAAGTCCATTTCGCACAGTTCATCAAGGAACAGTGTTCCACCATCAGCAAGCTCAGCAGCACCTTGGCGATCGGTCGCAGCACCGGTAAAGGCACCTTTAACGTGGCCAAACAGCTCACTTTCAATCAGGTCTTTAGGGATAGCGGCACAGTTAATCGCGATGAACGGCTTATCGCCACGCTTACTCGCCGCATGAATGGCTTCTGCACATACCTCTTTACCGGTACCACTTTCACCAGTAATGAAAATGCTCGCCTTACTCGATGCAGCAGAATCGATAGTTCGGTAAACCTGCTGCATGGTTTGGCTGCTGCCGATAAAACCTTGGTAGTTCTGGTTTCCCGGGTGTTCCGAGCTATTTTTAAGTTTGGTGGCTTTGCGGATCGCATTATTCACCGTAATACGGAGTCGGTCGGCTTCACACGGTTTGATAAGGAAATCTTGAGAGCCATGACGCATCGCTTCTACAGCGGTATCGATAGAGCCGTGAGCCGTCATGAAGATAACTGGAACTTCAGGGTATTTTTGTTTTACAGCAAATAGTACGTCCATACCCGTCATATCAGGCAGACGTAGATCTAATAAAATAAGGTCTGGGATTCGATGATTCAAACTCTCGATTGCATCGCGGCCAGTGCCGACAATGTTGATATCAATTTCGAGCGGTGTAAGATACGAGCGATATAAAGCTGCTACCGAAGCGGTATCCTCTACCATCAACAAATACTTCGATTTGTTATCTAGCGTTTTTGATTGCATATCCTAGCCATTTATAATTTGCATTTCTTATTATAGTCGCATTCCGCTTTGCATTATGCAAATTAGCAACAATATTTGTAGTGTGTTTTTTTACTTACTTCAAACAATCAATGTTTTATCTATCTGGCACGAACGATGCAACGGTTTAAATGACCTTCGGGTCACCTAGCCAACTGACGTTGTTAGTGGACCGAGTGTTCACAAACGTAAGCCAGTAGAACATTTACTACTGGCTGTTTTTTTGCCTGAAACACTCTCAATTCTTGTATTGAGGGGAACAATTCTTCGAATGAAAAGTGAGATTAGCTGTTGGTAATAAACTGCTTTCTTAGCTGCTCAATTTCATCACGCTTCTGTGCTGCCAATTCAAATTCCAGATTCTGAGCATGCTGATACATCGCAGCTTCTAGCTTACTGATCTCTTTATCAAGCTGTTGCGGCGTAAGTACGGCATAACTTTCAGAAGGCTCAGCCACCTTAGATAAAGGAACTTGCTTCGATTGGCGCTGCTGCTTCGACTTGGTTAGATCACCCAGTTCCATAATGTCTTTAATATTGCGTTTCAACGCTTGCGGCGTGATACCTTGCTCTTCGTTGTAGGCTTGCTGTTTCTCGCGACGACGATCGGTTTCATCAATCGCTTTTCTCATCGACTTAGTAATCGAATCACCATAAAGGATCGCTCGACCTTCCAAGTTACGCGCAGCACGACCAATGGTTTGAATCAGAGAACGCTCAGAACGCAAGAAGCCCTCTTTATCTGCATCAAGAATCGCCACCAGCGACACTTCAGGCATATCCAAACCTTCACGAAGTAAGTTAATGCCCACTAACACATCGAACTTGCCCAAACGTAGGTCTCGGATGATCTCTACACGCTCAACGGTATCGATATCCGAGTGCAAGTAACGCACTTTAACGCCGTGCTCACTTAGGTATTCGGTTAAGTCTTCTGCCATTCTCTTGGTCAACGTGGTAACCAAAACACGCTCTTCTTTCACTGAACGGATTCTGATTTCAGACAGCAAGTCATCCACCTGCGTCGCGACAGGTCTTACTTCGATGATTGGGTCTAACAGACCAGTAGGACGTACCACTTGATCAGCAATCTCGCCATCTGATTTTTCAATCTCGTAATTACCTGGTGTTGCCGACACAAAAATCGTTTGTGGGGCTATAGACTCAAATTCTTCAAACTTCATTGGACGGTTATCCAATGCAGAAGGCAGTCTAAAACCAAACTCGACCAAGGTTTCTTTACGAGAACGGTCACCTTTATACATCGCACCAATTTGCGGCACAGTCACGTGTGACTCATCGATGATCAGCAAACCATCATCAGGCAGGTAGTCAAATAACGTTGGCGGCGCTTCCCCTTCCGCACGGCCGCTCAAGTATCGTGAATAGTTTTCGATACCGGAACAGAAGCCAAGCTCAGTCATCATCTCAATATCAAACTGAGTTCTTTGAGAGATACGCTGCTCTTCCAAAAGCTTATTGTTGTCTTTTAAGTATTGAGCACGATCGCGCAGTTCGTCCTTGATGTTCTCAATCGCCTCAAGGATTTTTTCTCTTGGCGTTACATAGTGAGTTTTTGGATAAACCGTAAAGCGCGGCAAGTCTCTTTGTTTCACCGCACCAGTCAGAGGATCAAAAATACTAATGCAGTCCACTTCGTCATCGAACATCTCAATTCGAACCGCATCTTGGTCAGATTCAGCCGGAAAGATATCAATCACCTCACCACGAACACGGAACTGACCACGTTCAAAGGCGACATCGTTTCTTGAATATTGCAGCTCAGCCAATCGACGCAGGATGTCTCGCTGATCCATCACCTCGCCACGACTCAAATGAAGCATCATCTTCAAATAAGACTTAGGATCACCCAGACCGTAGATAGCCGACACAGAAGCCACAATGATGGCGTCTTTTCGTTCTAATAAGGCTTTGGTTGCCGAAAGCCTCATTTGTTCGATATGAGCGTTCACAGACGCATCTTTCTCGATGAACGTGTCCGTGGTTGGAACGTAGGCTTCAGGTTGGTAGTAATCGTAGTAAGAAACGAAATACTCAACGGCATTGTTTGGAAAGAAAGATTTCATCTCACCGTAAAGTTGAGCCGCCAATGTCTTGTTAGGCGCTAACAGAATCGCAGGTCTTTGAGATTGGGAAATGACGTTGGCAAGGGTAAAGGTTTTACCTGAGCCCGTTACCCCTAGTAGAGTTTGATGTGCCAAACCAGAATCTAATCCGTCTAGTAATTTGGTTATCGCTGTCGGCTGATCACCGGACGGGCTGTAGTCCGATACCAAGTCAAAGAGTTTACTCATAGGTCGCCATTTCCATACTGTTTTTTTAATCAGGTCATTGTCACTCTAGGAGGAGTGTCGTTGCAACAATTATCTAGAGAAATGCATCTTAAGATCAGAGATCAGTTATAGCTTTTATTTTTAGAACTTGGTATTATCCGTGCCCTGCAAAGTTTCCCCAGCTAAATTACTCGAATTTTAATCCACTACTTTTCCCCAAAAAACCTAAAAATACCGCTTGTTTTACTGTTCGTTTTATAATCTACAAAAGTTATACAATTGCGACATTTTGCTATAAATCTTTTAAATACATTACGTTAGATAAGGTTTTTACATTTTTCGATTTATCCCGATTATTGTTGTTAAAGTTTCACACACACACTTATCCACAATTTTGGTGGATAACTAAAGCAAAGCTAAATCCTATAAGGCGTTCAAGAAAGTAAAGTTTTTTATCTTACTTTTTTCTGATATTTTTTATTGACAGAAATCCGGACAATTATTAGAATTCGCGTCGCTAACAAGCAATTCCCCTTTAGTTCAGTTGGTAGAACGGCGGACTGTTAATCCGTATGTCGCAAGTTCAAGTCTTGCAAGGGGAGCCAAATTCAGAAAAAAGCTCAATCGAAAGATTGGGCTTTTTTCGTATATAACTGCGACTAACTTGTTCCAAGTTAATGTCACAAACCTAGCCGCCCGCGTTCAAGTCTCGACAAGGGGGCCAAATTTAAAGAAGCCGCATCACTCGATGCGGCTTTTTGCGTTTTAGTGCTTTGGGCTCGTATTTTACTCGCCTCTTTCACTCCTCTTTTTGATAGTTCTGAGCACAAAAAGCCACAAATATGACCCTATTCGTAGGAAGCAAATCGAGTTCAATTCAAGAATGATCTTATGAAAGATCCAATTCAACTACTCCTACAAACTTGTCTCACGAAGTAAAAATTGGCCGTCTATACTTACGGTAACTTTAATAATCAATCGATTACCTGATGTTTTTTTCACCAAGTGTCTAAATCCCTAGTGATCCTTGGTTGTTATTAGGTGAGCAAAGCAGGATAATATCGGGATCGGAATCTCAAGAATTAATCCATTATGACCGAATACCTTTTGTTGTTGGTTGGCACAGTGCTGGTCAATAACTTTGTGCTAGTGAAATTTTTAGGGCTATGTCCTTTCATGGGAGTCTCCAAGAAACTGGAGACTGCGATTGGCATGGGCCTCGCGACGACTTTCGTTCTGACGTTAGCGTCGGTATCTGCATACCTAGTAGAAACCTACATCCTTACCCCTCTGGGTATTGAATACCTGCGTACCATGAGCTTCATTTTGGTTATCGCGGTGGTCGTTCAATTTACGGAAATGGTCGTTCACAAAACCAGCCCGACTCTTTATCGCCTATTGGGTATCTTCCTGCCTCTTATCACCACCAACTGTGCGGTATTAGGTGTGGCACTTTTGAACATCAATGAAAACCACAACTTCATTCAGTCGATCATCTATGGTTTTGGCGCTGCGGTGGGTTTCTCTCTTGTATTGATCCTATTTGCTGCGATGCGTGAACGTATTGCGGTTGCTGATGTTCCAATGCCCTTCAAAGGCGCATCGATTGCGATGATCACAGCAGGCTTAATGTCTTTGGCATTTATGGGCTTTACTGGGTTGGTGAAATAAGCATGAGTACCATTTTAATTGCGATCATTGCGCTAGCCGTTTTAGCCGCTGTTTTTGGCGCTATTTTGGGCTTTGCTTCTATCCGCTTTAAAGTTGAAGCCGATCCTATCGTCGATCAAATCGACACCATCTTACCGCAAACTCAATGTGGTCAATGTGGCTACCCAGGTTGTCGCCCATACGCAGAGGCGATTGCTAACGGAGACAAGATCAACAAATGTCCTCCGGGCGGCCAAGCAACTATTGAGAAGCTAGCAGACTTAATGGGCGTAGAAGTTGAAGACTCCGCTCATGATTTAGATAACAAAGTAAAAACCGTTGCCTTCATTCATGAAGATATGTGTATCGGCTGTACTAAGTGTATTCAAGCCTGCCCTGTTGACGCCATTGTTGGTGGTACCAAGGCACTACACACAGTAATTAAAGATGAATGTACAGGTTGTGATCTATGTGTCGCACCGTGCCCTACTGACTGTATCGAAATGATTCCAGTGGCAACAACGACTGAAAATTGGAAATGGCAGATGAACATCATTCCTGTTACTGATATCACTAACCAAGCCACTGATGCGACTGCATCAGAGCCAAAAGCATAGGGTTAGTTGGTATGATCTCTTTAATTGAACAAATTCGCACGGGCTCTATTTGGGATTTCCCGGGCGGCGTGCATCCTGCTGAAAACAAAAAACAGTCAAATACTACCGATATCACCCATGCAAGGCTTCCTGAAGAAATCGTTCTTCCAGTGAAACAGCACATCGGTAAGCCCGGTAACCTATTGGTTGCTGTTGGTGACACCGTACTAAAAGGTCAACAACTGACGGCCTTAGATACGGGTTTTACTTTGCCAGTACATGCACCAACTTCGGGTGTGATTACCGCTATTGAACCAAGAACCACCGCTCACCCTTCAGGTCTGAGCGAAATGTGCGTGGTTATTAAACCTGATGGCTTAGACACTTGGATTGAAAAAAATCCAGTTGAAGACTTTTCTAAAAAAACCTCTGACGAACTGCTGGATGTGATTCGCCAAGCCGGTATTTCAGGCATGGGCGGCGCGGGCTTCCCTACGGCTAAGAAGCTTCAATCAGGTTTAGGTCGTACCGACATTTTGATCGTCAACGCTGCTGAGTGTGAACCTTACATCACCTCAGATGACAAGTTGCTTCAAGAGCATGCCAACGAAGTTTTAAAAGGCATTGAAGTGGTTGAACATATCCTTCGACCAAAGCTGACCGTTATCGGTATTGAAGACAACAAACCTGATGCAATAAAAGCACTTGAGGTTGCAGCGAAAAACAAAGACATCGTCATTCGAGTTATCCCAACTAAATACCCTTCGGGTGGTGAGAAACAGCTCATCAAGATCCTCACCAATAAAGAGGTTCCAGCTGGTGGTATACCTGCAGATATTGGTGTTTTGGTTCAGAACGTCGGCTCTCTTTACTCGATTAAGCGAGCAGTAATTGACGGCGAACCTATGGTTAACCGCGTTGTGACATTAACCGGTAAAACCTTTAAGCAACCTCGTAACGTTTGGGCGCTATTAGGCACACCAGTACATGAGTTACTTGAAGAGTTTGGCTACAAAGCAGATAAAAAACTGCCGCGTTTAATTTTGGGCGGCCCGATGATGGGCTTTACCTTGCCGCATGCCAATGTGCCAATCACCAAAACGTCGAACTGTATTTTGGCGCCAACGCGTCGTGAGATCTCACCAAGCACTTACGAGATGGAATGTATCCGTTGCAGCGCATGTGCTGAAGCTTGCCCTGCGTCTCTACTTCCTCAACAACTGCAATGGCACGCCAAAGCCAACGAGTTGGATAAGTGTGAAGAGCTAAATATTAAAGACTGTATTGAATGTGGTGCATGTGCATTTGTCTGCCCAAGCGAAATCCCTCTTGTTCAGTACTATCGCCAAGCAAAAGCTGAAATCAAAACTCGAAAAGATGAAGCCGCTGCTGCAGAACGCGCCAAGATTCGTTTTGAAGAGAAGAACGCTCGTATGGAGCGTGATAAAGCCGAACGTGAAAACCGCTTTAAAAAAGCCGCAGATAACCGCCGTAAAGATATGAAAACATCCGGCGGTGATGATGCTATTGCTGCTGCGATTGCTCGTGTTAAAGCACAAAAAGCCGCTGCGGATCAGGCTCCGAATGAAGAACCAGCAGTGAAACCTGCGGTTGCTGCCGCTATTGCGAAGGCAAAAGCGAAACAAGCTGCAGCTCAAAAAGCGGAAGGCGCTGAACCAGACAACTCTGAAATGTCTAAACTGCGTGAAGAGCGCAAGCGTCAAGCGAGAGAGCGCAAGGCACAACAAGCAGCAGCCGATACTCCTGCAGAAAGCTCAGGCGATACGAAGAAAGACGCCGTTGCTGCTGCGATTGCTCGCGCTAAAGCGAAGAAAGCACAGCAAGCGGAATCTGCTTCGGATGCTCTTGTTGAAAGCTCTGGCGATGCTAAGAAAGATGCTGTCGCTGCGGCCATTGCTCGTGCTAAAGCCAAGAAAGCTCAACAAGCTGAATCTGCTGCTGAAGCTCCTGCTGAAAAATCCGGCGATGCCAAGAAAGATGCTGTTACTGCCGCTATCGCTCGTGCTAAAGCCAAAAAAGCCCAGCAAGCGAAGCAAGCAGAAACATCTGAACCAGTGGTTGAAGTTGAAACCGAGACTCAATCGGAGCAAGTCGACCCTAAGAAAGCTGCTGTTGCTGCGGCCATCGCTCGCGCTAAGGCTAAGAAAGCACAGCAAGCGACACAAGAAACAACCGAAGCTCCTGAACCTGCAGTTGAAACTGAAGCTGGAAGTTCTGGCGATGCTAAGAAAGACGCCGTTGCTGCCGCTATAGCCCGTGCTAAAGCAAAAAAAGCACAGCAAGCTAAGCAAGCAGAAACATCTGAACCAGTAGTTGAAGTAGAAACTGATACTCAATCTGAACAGGTCGATCCGAAGAAAGCTGCTGTTGCTGCAGCTATCGCTCGTGCTAAAGCGAAAAAAGCCCAGCAAGAGCTAGATAAAAAGAACAATGAGGAGAAAGAGTAGTGGCCTTCTTTATCGCCAGCTCACCGCACGCGCATAGCCGTAGAAGCACCCCAGATCTAATGAAATGGGTGGCTATTTGTGCATTGCCAGGTCTACTAGCTCAAACCTACTTCTTTGGATGGGGTACCCTCATCCAGTTAGTATTTGCTATTGCACTTGCTGTTACCTTTGAAGCAGCCGTCATGCTATTGAGAAAACGCCCGCCAGTAATGGCACTGCGTGATTACAGTGCTGTTGTAACCGCTTGGCTACTGAGTGTCGCGATTCCCCCACACTCTCCGTGGTGGATCCTCGTCATTGGTATGTTCTTCGCTATTATTATCGCGAAACACTTATACGGCGGCCTAGGGCAGAACCCATTTAACCCTGCGATGGTCGCTTACGTTGTTTTGCTGATTTCATTCCCAGTTCAAATGACCAGTTGGAATGCTCCCGCGAGCCTGACAGCAGAAGCAACAAGCTTTATTGACTCATTCTTGATGATCTTTACTGGCTTCAATAACGAAGGTTTGTCTCTGCAACAAGCACGCCTTGGCATTGATGGCACCACAATGGCGACGCCGCTTGATGCATTCAAAACGGCATTAACGGCAGGCAATACTGCCTCAGAAGCACTATCTCAACCTCAATTTAGTTGGTTAGCTGGCGTAGGCTGGGAGTGGGTAAACCTTGCTTACCTAATCGGCGGTTTAGTGCTGATTAAGCAACGTGTTATTCAATGGTATATCCCTGTGGCTTTCATCGGCAGTCTTACTCTGTTTAGCTTAGTGTTCTTAGTGCTCACTCCTGGAGAAACCGCTTCTCCAACCATTCACCTTCTGTCTGGCGCGACTATGCTTGGTGCATTCTTTATTGCAACCGACCCAGTTTCAGCATCCACGACAGTCAAAGGTCGCTTAGTGTTTGGCGCTCTGATCGGCGGTTTAGTCTTTATCATCCGCAGTTGGGGTGGTTTCCCTGATGGCGTGGCGTTTGCTGTATTGTTAGCCAACATGTGTGTTCCACT
The DNA here is from genome assembly GCF_041467535.1 of Vibrio sp. 10N.247.311.47. Lineage (NCBI taxonomy): Bacteria > Pseudomonadati > Pseudomonadota > Gammaproteobacteria > Vibrionales > Vibrionaceae > Vibrio > Vibrio sp. 10N.247.311.47. The sequence continues at coordinate 28,522 of NZ_JBFSUR010000009.1, read as the reverse complement.
GATTGACTACTACACCAAACCTCGCACATACGGTCACTAAGGGAGCGGATACCATGCTAAATGCAATTAAGAAAAACGGCCTTGTACTCGCGATTTTTGCGTGTGCTTCGACGGGTTTGGTCGCGGTAACTCACTACCTGACCAAAGATCAGATCAAACAACAAGAACAGGCTCAGTTACTGTCTGTTCTTAACCAAGTGATCCCACACGATCAGCACGACAACGAGCTGTTTTCGTCTTGTACTTTGGTTCAAGCAGAAGAGCTTGGTACTGAGCAAGCGATGCCGGCTTACATTGCTAAGCTTAATGGTGAGCCAAGCGCGATTGCGATCGAAGCGATTGCACCAGACGGCTACAATGGCGCGATTAAAGTCATTGTTGGAATGAAAACTGACGGTACTATTTTAGGTACTCGCGTGCTTTCTCACCAAGAGACTCCGGGCTTGGGTGATAAGATTGATCTGCGTGTGAGTGATTGGATTCTTTCGTTTGCAGGTAAGCAAGTGACGGATTCTAATCTAGACCGTTGGAAGGTTCGTAAAGACGGTGGTGATTTTGACCAGTTTACTGGCGCTACTATCACGCCAAGAGCAGTCGTGAAGTCAGTCAAACAAGCGGTCCAGTACGTTAACCAAAACAACCAAGCATTGCTTGCTCAACCTCTAAATTGTGGTGGTGAATAATGAGTGACCATAAAACATTGATCAAAAATGGCATGTGGGCCAATAACCCTGCCCTAGTGCAACTTCTTGGGTTATGTCCGCTGCTGGCTGTATCGTCAACAGTCACTAACGCACTTGGGCTAGGCATTGCTACCTTGCTTGTACTGGTCGGCTCAAACGTTTCTGTTTCTTTGGTTCGTAATCATGTGCCAAAAGAAGTACGTATCCCAGTATTCGTAATGATCATTGCCTCGCTAGTAACCTGTGTTCAATTGCTGATGAACGCTTACGCCTATGGGCTTTACCTCTCTTTGGGTATCTTCATCCCGCTGATCGTAACCAACTGCATCATCATTGGTCGTGCGGAAGCCTTCGCTTCAAAAAATGAAGTGCTACCAGCGGCTCAAGATGGTTTCTGGATGGGTCTAGGCATGACATCAGTATTGGTCGTGTTAGGTGCGATGCGTGAGATTATTGGTAACGGGACCCTATTTGATGGCGCAGACCTGCTGCTTGGTGACTGGGCTTCGGTGTTACGAATCCAGATATTCCAATTTGATAACAGCTTCTTGTTAGCCCTGCTTCCACCGGGTGCCTTCATTGGTGTTGGTTTCTTAATTGCTTTGAAAAATATCATCGATAACCAAGCAAAATCTAGACAACCAAAACAAGAAAAACCAGTCATTGAACGCGCTCGCGTTACCAATGCCTAATAAGTTACGGTAGCTTAAACCCTGCTGAGTAGCTCAACCGCTCATCAGGTAAATAGGTTGACCAAGTACACATAATAATGACGCTCATAAGAGCGCGTAACCGATGATAAAGCAGAAGCAATCCAAGCTTCATGCCCTAACTATTTGAAAGTAATGTCGCTATGAACAATGTAAAACGAGTAGAAATACTTGAGCGTTTAAGAGAAAACAATCCAAAGCCAGAGACTGAGCTTAACTGGAACAGCCCATTCGAGCTGCTGATTGCCGTTCTATTATCTGCACAAGCAACCGATGTCAGCGTGAACAAGGCGACGGATAAGCTGTACCCTTTAGCCAACACTCCGCAAGCAATTTTCGACCTAGGTGTTGATGGCTTAAAAGAGTATATCAAGACCATCGGCCTATTTAACTCAAAAGCAGAAAACACCATCAAAACGTGTCGTATGCTGCTTGACCTACATAATGGTGAAGTACCGGAAGATCGCGCTGCATTAGAAGCCCTTCCAGGTGTCGGTCGTAAAACAGCAAACGTAGTGTTAAATACCGCATTCGGTTGGCCAACCATTGCCGTTGATACTCACATCTATCGTGTATCAAACCGCACTAAGCTAGCGATGGGTAAAACCGTCGACGATGTCGAAGCAAAACTACTTAAAGTTATCCCAAAAGAATTCAAACTGGATGTCCACCATTGGCTCATTCTTCATGGACGTTACACCTGTGTCGCACGTAAACCACGCTGTGGCAGCTGTATCATTGAAGACCTCTGTGAATTCAAAGAAAAGAGCGAAGATTAGTCTTTCCGTTCACAACGATTAATCAATACGGCAGCGCTTAAAGCGCTGCTTTTTTATTGCCACTCTCTAGAATCCGCCTCTACATAAGTTTTCACTTCTAATTCTGCGCTCCCAAGACAACAGGCATAAAAAATCCCGCCTTTTATGGCGGGATTCAATTATTTAGCTAAGAAGTCTGTCTTAGATAAACTCCACTTTAGTCACTTCTTTGATAGCAGATAGAACAAATGTTGGTACTGCTGCAATGAAGATTAACGATATTAAGTGATTAAACTCTAGCGCTTCTGTGCTGAATACCAACTGACCGAAGCTTGTGTACACAACGCTTAAAGACAAGATAGCCGATACTGCCACCGCACCAAGTAGGTAGTGGTTAGTGAACGGATTCTTACGATAAATCGTTGTAAACGTACGTGCATCGAACAAGCTCCAAAGTTGAGCAAAGATCAGTGTTAAAAACGCAACGGTTTGTGCGTATTGAGCACTGTAACCACCGTCGAGTGCGTAAGAGAATGTCACAAAGCTTAGACCACCTAATGCGAGACCACGAGTTAGGATACGAGCGCCTAGACCATTAGAGAAGAAGCCTTGGTCACGTTTGCCTGGCTTACGCTCCATGAGATCTTTCTCTTCTGGCTCAACACCGAGTGCGAGTGCTGGTAGACCATCAGAAACGAGGTTAACCCATAAAATCATTAGTGGAGTTAGCGGAAGTACTACATCTGGTCCCATGAGTAGGAATGCAAATAGGATTACCGAAACCTCACCCACGTTCGCTGTAAGTGCTTGGCGGATAAACTTACGTAGGTTATCGAAAATTTGACGACCCTGACGTACCGCCTTCACGATAGTACTGAAGTTGTCATCCAACAGGATAAGGTCACCTGAGTCTTTCGCAACAGACGTACCTGTAATACCCATCGCAACACCAATGTCTGCACGACGCAGTGCTGGCGCATCGTTCACGCCGTCACCGGTCATAGAGGCAACTTCATTGTTCTCTTGCTGCGCTTTTACGATACGCAGCTTGTGCTCTGGAGTAACACGGGCAAATACTGCAACCTGAGAACAGATAGACAACAGCTTCTCGTCATCCATTTGGTCAAGCTCAGCACCCGTTACCACTAGATCGTCTTCGCTACGGATGATTCCGATTTCACGAGCAATCGCTGCTGCCGTGACTGCGTGGTCACCGGTAATCATTACCGTACGAACACCAGCGCTATAACAGCTATTTACTGCATCGCGTACTTCTGGGCGTGGTGGATCCATGATGCCATAGATACCCAGGATGCTGACGTCTTTTTCAAGCTCAGGGAAATCTAACTCAAGCTCTTCTTCTTTTAATTCACGGAAACCAACGGCAAGTGTACGCAGAGCATCACCACCAAAGGTTTGGATTGCCGCTTCAAAGTTTAAATGAAGCTCTTGAGACGGTGCGGTATCGAGAGCCAAGTTGCCTGAAACTTCACAGCCAACCGTTGGTACGAAACCACCGTCAACCATGAAGCTGGTTGATTTACCAAGAACAACATCTGGCGCACCTTTCAATGCTAGGAAGTGCTTACCTTGTGGGTCACGAACGATAACAGAAGCCATCTTACGACCAGAATCGAACGGGAACTTCTTAACGATTGAGTAGCCACCCGTTGATAGCATTTCATCTTGTTTAAGACCTGCTTTTGCAGCTGCAACAATTAGTGCACCTTCTGTCGGGTTGCCACGAACCGTCCATTTACCATCAGCATTTACATATTCAGCATCGTTACAAAGCGTTGCAACAACAAGACCTTTCATCATTGCAGGGCTGTTTGTCGCTTCGACATTGTGACCTTTGGTAATGAATTCGCCCTTAGGATCAAAACCTTTACCTGACACATCCCAGTAACGACCAGACACATCGTACGCTTTCATCACCTGCATTTGGTTTTGTGTTAGCGTACCGGTTTTATCTGAACAGATAACGGTTGTAGAACCAAGCGTTTCGATTGCTGCTAGCTGTTTAGCCAAAGCATTATTCTTAACCATCTTAGTCGAGCCCATCGTTAATACGATAGTAACCACCGTTGGTAAACCTTCAGGAATAGCGGCAACCGATAAAGAGATACCTGTTGTTAGGATTTCTAACCATGGCATACCGTGGTAAACACCGATAGCACAAACAATAGCAACAACCACAAGAGCAACAACCAATAATGCGAGTGCGATGGTGTCCATACGCTCTTGCATTGGTGTTTTCGTCTCTTCCGTTTGGTTCATCATATCAGCGATGTGACCAACTTCAGTTTGCATACCTGTGCTTGTTACCACAGCAAGGCCTGTACCTGTAGTCACGATTGTTGTCATGAAGCCCATGTTCTTCTGATCGCCAAGACCAAGGGTCTCATCTTCAAGGCGTTCAGACTGCTTATTCACTGGCTCAGATTCACCGGTCAGTGCAGCCTCATCTACCGTCAGACGGTTTGACTCAAGAATACGAACATCAGCAGGCAGAATATCGCCAGTATTAATTTTGATGATGTCACCAGGAACGAGGGTTTTAGCTGGAACACTGATCCATTTACCATCGCGCATCACTTCGGCTTCTGGAGCTGCCATTTCTTTTAGCGCTTCCATCCCTTTCTGAGCTTTAAATTCTTGCCAGAACGCGATACCAGTATTGATAAGGATAATCACTGCAATAGCAATAGCATCAATCGCGTGGCCAGTAGACCAAGAAACGATTGCACCAACAGCTAGAATAAAAATCAGTGGGTTTTTATATTGATGAATATACAGTTCCCACGCAGAAGCTGACTCTTGTGCAGTCAGTTCGTTAGTGCCGTGCTTCTCTAAGCGTGCATCCGCTTCAGAAGTTGATAAACCTGTCGTTTGATCTGCGTTCAGTTCGTTTAAAACATCTGAACTTTGTTGTGTAAACCATTTACTCGTCATTTGAGTACTCCACATCAATGCCTCACGCCGAGGCTAATGTAATAAAATAATACTTATTCTTATGTGATAGAAAAATCGCACAAATCAAAAGTGAATATTTAGTCGATTTGGTGCGTTTGAAAAACTATATAGTAAGGATTGTCTATTTAGCAAAGATCGCAAAAGATACACTTGATACACACTTGACAACTACTTTGAAAACACAACCACATCAAACATCAAACATAAAACAAACAATACAAGCCCAAACTATTGTTTAAAAAAGATAAGCACAAAAAATAGACACCCTTTGCACTTTCGTAAAAACCATTGGTTATCGGCGTATTTTATCGAAAATTCCTTAATAACGAAGTAAAACATCGGAATAACCTTTCTATAAACAGGGAGATGTTGACGTAATCATAAATTGATAAAATGGAAAGTTAGATGCCAATTTTAAAAACGAAAGGAAATCAGCAACAAGATGGAGATATAAGTCACAATTCAACAACCAAGGCCATTCTTGGCCATTACAAAAAAGACCAACACTCAAACTTACTATTTATGCAAAACTGCGAATTAAGCGCTAGTGACTGACAAATTAATAAGGCCGTCGCTCTTTAATTTCTTGTAATACAAATAAGAAAAAAGGTAGAGGGGGAGAGTAGGATAGATGATGAGAATAAGAAAATATGACCAAACTCATCATCTCTTTGGTGTTGCTTATGAGCTTGCTCATATATAGTGCTATAAAAGAAACAACCAATAACAAGCTAGGAGCAAATCATGTCAAACGGTCGTATTTTACACACCATGCTACGCGTGGGTGATCTAGACAAGTCTATCGAGTTCTACACCAATGTAATGGGCATGCAGCTATTACGTAAGAACGAAAACAAAGAGTACGAATACACACTGGCTTTCGTTGGCTTTGGCGACGAATCTCAAGGCGCAGTGATTGAGCTGACTTACAACTGGGGCACCACGGAATACGATCTTGGCTCTGCTTTTGGTCACGTTGCTATCGGTGTTGATGACATCTACACAACGTGTGATGCGATTAAAGCAGCTGGCGGCAACGTAACGCGAGAAGCGGGTCCGGTTAAAGGCGGCTCTACACACATTGCGTTCGTGAAAGATCCTGATGGCTACATGATTGAGCTGATTCAGAACAAACAAGCAAGCGCAGGTCTAGAAGGTTAATTCCTTAACCTCTTTGAGAAGTTGAGTTTGAACGCCTGATGAAATAAAAAAGAAGCGAGCACTATGCTCGCTTCTTTTTTATCACTCTCACCATAATCGATATTCTTTACCAATTATTCTTAACAATCTCATTGATGAAACTTTACATGATAATGATTATCATTTAAATTAACCACCTATTGATTAGTGAGGTAATACAATGATTAGCGAATGGGAAAAACACACGTTACTTGCCGATACTGCATTGCAGCTCGACGATCCTGTACGAAGTATTCTTCATTATCAGCAGGCTTTGAACTTAAGTGAAGAAATTACAGAACGCACCGATATTCAAGCCGATGAGCGGTTACTGATTTCGGTGATTTCTTGCCACAATCTTGCTCAATTCTGGCGTTGGGCTGGCGACACTGAATACGAGCTCAAGTATCTTCAACTGGCTTCTGAAAAGGTACTCACACTGATCCCTCAGTGCCCTAATACTCAATGTTCAAGCTTTATCGATTCTATTGGTTGCTGTAAGAAAGCGCTGATCGATTTCATGAAACGCCACCCAAACCCTAAAATTGCCTCTATGGTGGAGAAGATCGATACCGCGACCAACTGTGAAATGATCGCCCGCTTCCGCTTGAACTAAACAAGTTACGTCCAAACAACGACTCCAAATCTAAAACATAAAAAAGCCCGTCATCAAGACGGGCTTTGTCATTTCAAAACAAGCTATTGTTTAGCTTAAACCTGTGTACGACCTAAAGAGATCACAACACGTCGGTTCTTGTCTTTACCAATTGGCGAGTTATTGTCTGCAATCGGACGACGCTTACCATAGCCTTGTACTTGAATACGATCTTCTGGCAAGCCTAGAGATTTGAAGTACTCTCTTAACGATTCCGCTCTGCGCTCTGAAAGGTTTTGGCTAATCCCTTTGCTGTCGACAGAGTCGGTGTACGTTGCCACCAGCACAAGGTCGATGTCTTGATTATAGCGAACGTAATCAGCAATCTGGCTCAGCCTTTTACGCGACGATTTATTCAGCTGATCGCTGTTGCGGTCGTAATGCAAAATAGTGAAAGAGATATCTTCAAAGCTGTAAGGCAGCAGATTAGCAACACAGTCACTGAACACATTGTATTTTTCTTGGAACAACACCGACGACAACGACACTTCGATACGTTGATCTCGGCTCTGCCACTCTTGGTAGCTGAATGTCGGATAACGCCCTTTCTCCAACTCACTCAAGATGCCCCAAGCTGTTTGACCGCCGACATAGCCGTCAAATTGCTGGAAGAACTTAATGGTTGTCATACGATCAGCACTTTCACCCGGACGCCAAGGTGGCGGCATAGAGATCAAGCTTACATTGCGCGTCGCACCCATTGGACGGCGCATTTTAAGCTCAAAGTCCAAAATGATTTTTTTACTCGCGCGAGATGAGAACTCAGCATCACCAAAGTTTGGAATTGGGTGAACCAAGCGACATTCAAGTGGCGTGTTGGCTACCATCTCCCATGTCGACTGTTGAGGAGATGCTCCGTAACGCTTTTCTTGTGCCATGACCGATGACGACACAAGTAGCGAAAATAGCATTGAACCTGTTATGAGTTGTTTCTTCATAAAGTGGAGTATCTCTTAAGCAATTCGTTTAACAATGCAGCCAATTGCCGCATTTTTCTCTCACGTTTAAATATGCAATTATCAAGCCGTAATGGATTGGGTAATTTAAGATTTATTGCCCTTCCCTAGTTTTTATCACTGCTATTATCTGCAATAATGCAGCCTTAATCACACTTATTTGGGCTAACATGACTGTAGAAAACGAAGCTCTGACCCTAAAAAAACGCTTTCGCGGCTATTTTCCAGTGGTCATCGACGTGGAAACCGCAGGGTTTAACGCTGAAACCGATGCATTATTAGAAATCTGTGCCATTACATTAAAAATGGATGAGAACGGAGATCTGCACCCTGCATCAACGCTTCATTTTCACATTGAGCCTTTTGAAGGCGCAAATATAGAGCAGGCAGCATTAGACTTTAACGGAATTAAAGACCCATTTAGCCCATTACGTGGTGCTGTGTCGGAACAAGAAGCCCTTAAAGAAATCTACAAGCTAGTGAGAAAAGAACAAAAAGCTTCAGATTGCAGTCGCGCAATCATGGTTGCTCACAACGCTACATTCGATTTGAACTTCGTTAATGCGGCAAGTGAGCGCTGTAAGCTTAAACGCGTCCCTTTCCATCCATTTGCTACTTTTGACACTGCAGCTCTTAGTGGTCTTGCCTACGGTCAAACCGTTTTGGCTAAAGCTTGCCGCACTGCAGGGATGGAATTTGACAACAAAGAAGCACACTCTGCTTTGTATGATACGCAAAAAACCACAGAGTTATTTTGCGGCATTGTAAACAAATGGAAAGCCCTTGGTGGTTGGCCTCTTGTTGACGAAGAATAAAAAATAGAGTCGGTAAACGTTTTTTCGTATTGCCTTCATAAAAAACACAACATCCCGAGAATAATATGAATCCTGTTGTAATTTCAGTTTGCATCATGCTTGTTTTAGCTTTGATGCGCGTAAACGTAGTCGTTGCTCTGACGTTCAGTGCAATTATCGGTGGCGTAGCCTCTGGTATGAGCTTGAACGACGCAGTCGCGGCTTTCGAAAGTGGATTAGGCGGCGGTGCAACGATTGCACTTAGCTACGCTATGCTTGGTACATTCGCTGTTGCTATCTCACGTTCTGGTATCACAGATCTCCTTGCTCAAAGTGTTATCAAACGCATTCACGGCAAAGAGAACAGTGCGGCATCGACTGGTCTTAAATACGGCATGCTTGCGTCGTTGATCTTAGTGACCATGTCTTCGCAAAACGTGATTCCAGTACATATCGCCTTCATCCCAATCTTAATCCCACCTCTACTAGGCGTATTCGCAAAAATGAACCTAGACCGCCGTCTAGTTGCGTGTGTACTTACTTTTGGTCTGATTACACCTTACATGGTGCTACCGATTGGTTTTGGTGGCATCTTCCTAAACAACATTCTGCTTAAAAACCTTCACGACAATGGTCTTGAAAACGTAGTAGCAAGCCAAGTGCCAATGGCGATGTTGTTACCCGCTGCGGGCATGATCTTCGGTCTTCTTACTGCAGTATTCTTTACTTACCGTAAGCCTCGCCAATACAAAGAAACCTCTCACACTGTTGTTTCAACAGAAGTGAAAGAGATCAACAAGAAGCACATCCTAGTAGCAGCAGCTGGTATCGTAGCAGCGCTAACAGTTCAACTATCGACTGGCTCTATGATCATCGGTGCTCTAGCGGGTTTCATGGTATTTACCTTCGGTGGCGTTATTGCTTGGAAAGAGACACAAGATGTCTTCACCAAGGGCGTTCACATGATGGCAATGATCGGTTTCATCATGATTGCAGCAGCAGGTTTCGCGGCAGTTATGAAGCAAACAGGTGGCGTTGAATCTTTGGTTGAAGCACTTTCAACAAGCATCGGCGACAACAAGCCTCTAGCAGCACTACTTATGCTAATTGTTGGTCTATTGGTTACTATGGGCATTGGTTCTTCGTTCTCTACGATTCCAATCCTTGCAACTATCTACGTTCCACTAGCAGCAGCATTTGGCTTCTCGCCAATGGCAACAATCGCTCTAGTAGGTACAGCTGCTGCACTTGGTGATGCGGGCTCTCCGGCTTCTGACTCAACATTAGGTCCAACGTCTGGTCTAAATGCTGATGGTCAACACGAGCACGTATGGGAAACCGTAGTACCGACGTTCCTGCACTACAACATCCCACTGATCGTATTCGGTTGGATTGCAGCCATGGTTCTGTAATTAGGTTCTGTAGTTAAACAGTCCTACGCTCACTTTTATAAAGACCGCCTCGTGCGGTCTTTTTTGTCTCTGAGATTCATTCTACTCTTCCTTCCGCTCACTCTCATTGAACTAGCGACACCAAACAAAAAAGGCTTACTCTGATGAGTAAGCCTTAGAAATCATTGCGAATACAGATGACTCTCGCTGAATTACGCAGCGGGAGCATTACTCACTAAAATTTCGCGAATAGACTTAAGCGTCGCTTCCGTTGAATGATAATCCAATTCAACTTCACTAAAGATGCCGTTCACTTCAAGCATTAAGGTCGGGTAAGAAAATACACCCATCGCTTCTTTAAAGCCTAGCTGGTCATCTAACTCACTTTCCAATAACTTGCTAGAAAGGTCATTTTCAAACTGTTGAACATTCATACCTAGCTCTTCAGCCAACTGCAAATGTGTGTCTTGGCTATGTGGCAACATCGCACGAAGGTAGTAAGCATGTTGAATCGCTTCAAGCATCGCTTCGTAGTGGTCTTGAAAACCTGCAGCAATCACGGCACGGCACGCAGGGTAAGTACTGCGAACAGGTTGGCACTCTGTCCAAAAATCATGGTTAAACTCAGTACCCAACTTAGCTTCGATCTGCTTCCAAATCGCTTGCAGCTTGCCTTTCATCTCTTCTGACATTGGCTCATCAGAATCCGGGGCCAAACCACCCACTACATAGTTAAACTCAATGCTCGCAGGCAATTGTTGTTTCAATAACTCAAGTGTTGGCTTGTAACCCCAACACCAGCTGCACATTGGATCATGCACATAATGAAGTTTTACGTTCATTGTTCATTCCTTATCGAGTCAATGATTCGATCAATTCAAACAAAAAAGGAGCCTGATTAAGGCCCCTCATTTTAACTATTCAGCGCAAAGGCTAGAACTTATTCAGCGTCATCGCCAGCAACTTTAGCCGCTGCTTCTTTGATGATTGGCTGAAGTTCGCCTTTTTGGAACATCTCAAGAATGATGTCACAACCACCGATTAGCTCACCTTCAACCCAAAGTTGTGGGAAAGTTGGCCACTGTGCGTAAGCAGGAAGCTCTGCACGGATATCAGGGTTTTGTAGGATATCTACGTAAGCAAATTTTTCGCCACATGCCATTAGAGCTTGAGACGCTTGAGAAGAGAAACCACAGCTAGGTAGCTTAGGAGAACCTTTCATGTACAGTAGAATAGTGTTTTCTTCAATTTGCTGTTTGATTTTATCGATAGTTTCCATTGCTTCCTCGTTAATGGATTACGGCTTTTATTGCCTTTATTCTACCCCAAACTAAAAGAATAAAAACCATATAAAAAAAGCGGTTAACAAGCTAAGCTAACAATTCACACAAAAGTAATGAAATAAGCTTTTAATAAAGTAAAAACTTGCTAAACTATATCGCAAGTCAGCAAATTGACCATGGTTGGCAGTATAGCGAGCCATGAATAATAATATCACTGGAAGCAATCGAAAGAGTTAACTCTTTCATATCAATGGAGAATTGAGCAATGGCATTTGAACTACCGGCTCTTCCTTACGCGAAAGACGCGCTAGAACCACACATCTCAGCAGAAACGCTAGATTTCCACCACGGTAAGCACCACAACACTTACGTTGTTAAGCTAAACGGCCTTATCCCAGGTACTGAGTTTGAAGGCAAAACACTAGAAGAGATCGTTAAGACTTCTACTGGTGGTGTTTTCAATAACGCTGCTCAAATCTGGAACCACACGTTCTACTGGCACTGTCTTGCTCCTAAAGCGGGCGGCGAACCAACTGGCGCTGTTGCAGAAGCTATCAACGCTGCATTCGGTTCTTTCGAAGAATTCAAAGCGAAATTCACTGATTCAGCAATCAACAACTTCGGTTCTTCTTGGACTTGGTTAGTTAAGAAAGCTGACGGTTCTCTAGACATCGTTAACACTTCTAACGCTGCTACTCCTCTAACAGAAGAAGGTGTTACTCCACTTCTAACTGTTGACCTATGGGAACACGCTTACTACATCGATTTCCGCAATGTTCGCCCTGACTACATGGCTGCATTCTGGAACCTAGTAAACTGGTCTTTCGTAGAAGAGAACCTAGCTAAGTAATTATTGCTTACGCTGCGCTATTTATAGCGAGTTATCTATTGAAAGCTCATGCCTCGGCGTGAGCTTTTTTGTATCTGTCGTGTTCCACAAAATCTAAACATTTCGTAATAAACCCGCCAATAGCGCTTACTTCTCGAACTATTGATAGCCTTCTTCCCAACCCTACATAAATTCTCTATTTACCTGTAATTAAACACTAAAGTTTGCCGACTCCATGCCGTTAAAGGTGTATCCAATGAGAGGCGACATGCAAATACATACTTTAGACAAAGCAGGAATCATCAACGAACTGAAGTTCGGCATCGGGATCAGCCAAGCGGTTGAGCAAGGTCGCCGTGCAGATTTCGCGTTGCTGTTATCTATGTTTTCTAATGATGTCCGTGATTGCACGCCAATTGACACCATTGAAATCACAGAGACAAATGAAGATCGCCTGCGCAAACAATTTGGCGTAGCAGAACCTCAACAACTGCGTTCAAACCAGTCTTCATATGAGATTTCAGCTCAGCAATCGAATCATTTTCATCAAGCTAGCCTTGCCAGCGCCAAACTCAGCCATTACTTGAAACCTGAAGCGCTTGCCTTCATGCCTGAAGATACAGCCGACTTACCCGAAGAGGTTTACCAAAACCTTTCTGGTCATGACCGACGCAAACTCGCAAACAAGCATTTACCTGATTTGCCACATGCCACGCTCTACAATGAGCTAACCACCGCGCAACGTCGGTATCAAATTCAAGCTCAAGTATAGCGATCACCTACCTTTCCCTTTTTCGCTGTCTATCCATAGCTCTTCTTCGACTAACTCGCACACTTCAAAGTATTCACACGAATGATATGAACCACTAGCCTTAGGCAACCTAAAAACACCTGATGTCGGTTACCGCTTGGAGTTACTACAAAATGTGACGTGCCACTAAGTTCATAAAAACTTATTAATTGGCACACCTTAGTTTGAACCAATTCACACCCGTTGTATAAATTTTAACCCATCCTTATCCGACATGGACGATTTGTTTAGGTACTGGGATGGAAATAAAAAGCTCAATCATATTGGTGACATCTGCCGGCTCGCTACTGGGGGGGGCGATTGCGAACCACTTTGTTAACCTTGGAGCCACCGTCATCCTTTGTGATAAAGACACGGAAGCACTTAAAGCGACGTATCTACAGTGTGCCCGGTTTTCTGACTCTGTTTACCACTACACGCTCAAAGGCAATGACAGCCAAGAGATTCTCAGCGTATATGATTTTATTCAAACCACCTTCAACACGACACCCGATGTGCTGGTCAATAACTGGATAAGCTCCCCAATGCCTAGCCTAATTGGCGATCAGCCTGTGAGCAGCTTTATTAATGATCTCTCATCGATGGCATCGACCCTGTTCGCATTTGGGCAAATCAGTGCTGAGAGATTGCGAGAGGAAGATAAGGAAGGCGTGATTGTGAATGTGATATCTCATGATGACTTTCACGATGTGTCTGGCTTAGAGAGCGCAAACTCAATGATCACTGGCTTTACCCATAGTTGGGCGAAAGAGCTGACTCCCTTTGGCATTCGAGTCGGTGGCGTTGTTCCCGCCGTTCATAACTCCGATGGCAAGCTCAACCGATGTCACTGGGCGCAGCTGCAAGACGAGCTGACCAGAACAACCGAATACATTGTCTCGAATGACTACTTCAGTGGGCGAGTTGTCGCGGCAGAGGTTTAACTCCCTATTCCAATTGAACATGACTGGCTCAGCTCATATTAAGTAGCAGAGCTATTGCCTCTCAATCCGTTTTACAAACGAACCAAACATAAAAAAAGCCCCAGTCTCTCGACTGGGGCTTTCATCTTTTCCCGATAGATAAGTATCGTGCTAGCGAAAACTTATCTCAAAACTAATGCTTACTTATTATGCGTTAGCTTTTTCTTTTTTAGCTTTTGGCGCTTTCGCTTCAGCTGGCTTTTGGTCTGCTTTCTTAAGGATAACTGTAGTACCTTCGAAAGTTTCGCCTTCAACGTATGGTTGGCCGAAGTAAGAAGTTGTTAGAACTTCTTTTAGCTCAGTGATTAGAGGGTAACGTGGGTTAGCACCTGTACACTGGTCATCGAACGCTTCAACAGCTAGCTCGTCTAGTTTAGCGATGAAGTCAGACTCGTTAACACCCGCAGCTTGGATAGATAGTGGGATGTCTAGGTCAACTTTAAGCTCTTCTAACCAAGTCAGTAGACGTTCAATCTTCTGAGCTGTACGGTCACCAGCTTGGCTTAGGCCTAGGTGGTCAGCAACTTCAGCGTAACGACGACGTGCTTGTGGACGGTCGTACTGAGAGAATGCAGTCTGCTTAGTTGGGTTATCGTTCGCGTTGTAACGTACAACGTTTGAGATAAGTAGTGCGTTAGCAAGACCGTGTGGTAGGTGGAACTCAGCACCAATTTTGTGAGCCATTGAGTGACACACACCTAGGAATGCGTTCGCAAATGCTACACCAGCGATAGTTGCTGCGTTGTGTACTTTCTCACGAGCTATTGGGTCAGCCGCACCATTTTTGTAGCTTGATGGTAGGTATTCTTTAAGCATCTTAAGAGCTTGAAGAGCTTGACCGTCTGAGTACTCGTTCGCTAGAACAGATACGTAAGCTTCAAGAGCGTGAGTTACTGCATCGTAACCACCGAACGCTGTTAGAGACTTAGGCATGTTCATTACTAGGTTCGCATCAACGATAGCCATGTTTGGCGTGATTTCGTAATCAGCTAGTGGGTATTTAGCACCAGTCTTGTCGTCAGTAACAACAGCGAATGGAGTAACCTCTGAACCTGTACCTGAAGTTGTAGTGATACATACAAGCTCAGCTTTTTGACCCATTTTAGGGAACTTGTAGATACGTTTACGGATGTCCATAAAGCGCATTGCTAGTTCTTCGAAGTGAGTTTCTGGGTGCTCGTACATAACCCACATGATCTTAGCAGCATCCATTGGAGAACCGCCACCTAGAGCAAGGATTACGTCAGGTTGGAAGCTCTTCATTGCTTCAGCGCCTTTCTCAACAACAGATAGCGTTGGATCCGCTTCTACGTCGAAGAAAGTTTGAACTTCGATGCCTTGTGCTTTAAGCAAGCTAACTACGTCATCTGCGTAACCGTTGTTGAATAGGAAACGGTCAGTTACTAGGAATGCGCGTTTCTTACCTTCTAGGTCGCTCATTGCGATTGGAAGGCTACCACGACGGAAGTAGATAGACTTAGGTAGTTTGTGCCACAACATGTTTTCAGCTCGCTTCGCTACAGTTTTCTTGTTGATAAGGTGCTTAGGACCTACGTTCTCAGAGATAGAGTTACCACCCCATGAACCACAACCTAGAGTTAGAGAAGGTGCAACGTTGAAGTTGTACAGGTCACCGATACCACCGTGAGTAGTCGGGATGTTGATTAGGATACGAGCAGTCTTCATCTTATCACCGAAGTAACGGATGCGGTCTGCGTTAGTATCTTGGTTAGTGTAAAGACCAGATGTGTGACCGATACCACCGATTTCAACCATAGTTACCGCTTGAGCAACTGCGTCTTCGAAGTCATCTGCGCGGAATAGACCTAGAGTTGGAGATAGTTTCTCGTGAGCGAATTCGTCATCGTAAGAAACTTTACCAAGACCTTCACCTACAAGTACTTTTGTATCAGCAGGAACTTTAACACCAGCCATTTCAGCGATTGCTGGAGCAGGTTGACCTACGATTTTAGCGTTTAGGTTGCCGTCGATAAGCAGAACTTTACGTACTTTATCAGCGTCAGCTTTAGATAGAACGTGAGCTTTGTGAGAAGCGAAACGCTCTTTAACTTCGTCATATACTTCGCTAACTACGATTGCAGCTTGCTCAGAAGCACATACTACGCCGTTATCGAAAGTCTTAGACATAAGGATAGATGCTACAGCACGTTTGATGTCAGCTGTTTCATCGATAACGACAGGAACGTTACCAGCACCAACACCGATAGCAGGCTTACCAGAAGAGTATGCTGCTTTAACCATGCCTGGACCACCAGTAGCAAGGATAAGTGCGATACCGTCGTGCTTCATAAGCGCATTAGAAAGCTCTACAGATGGTTGGTCGATCCAACCGATGATGTCTCGTGGAGCACCAGCTGCAACAGCTGCGTCTAGAACTAGTTTCGCTGCGTCGTTAGTTGAGTTCTTTGCACGTGGGTGTGGCGAGAAGATGATGCCGTTACGTGTCTTAAGAGAAATTAGAGATTTGAAGATTGCTGTAGAAGTTGGGTTCGTTGTTGGAACGATACCACAGATGATACCTACAGGCTCAGCGATAGTCATTGTGCCTAGGTTGTCATCTTCTTCTAAGATGCCACATGTTTTTTCGTCTTTGTATTTGTTGTAGATAAATTCAGATGCAAAGTGGTTTTTGATAACCTTATCTTCAACAATACCCATTCCAGATTCAGCAACTGCTTGTTGAGCAAGTGGAATACGAGCGTGGTTAGCAGCAAGAGAAGCTGCGCGGAAGATTGCATCTACTTTCTCTTGAGAGAATGTTGCAAACTCTTCTTGTGCTGCTTTAACGCGAGCTACTAGAGCATCAAGTTCCGCTAAGTTAGTTACAGGCATGGTGGATCTCCTAAAATAATAAATATTAAAAACTTTTTATTAAACTCGCTGCTTGCCGTTAACCTTAAACACCAACGTTCTTAGTAAATTGCTTTCAGGGCTGAGTATATTATTTCACTGTGTGAAAAAAATTGACCCAGATCAGTTACCCAAAAAGAATTAACCAGAAAGTAGTAAGGCAATCGCAAAAATGAACTTAAGAGCATGATTTATATAGATTAAACTCACACTTTTCGTTCGCAAAAAAAACAAGCAAACAGACAACTTTTTTCTACATAGCGTAATAAACTGTAAAAAAGTTTCATTTTTAGTCCGTTAAATTACATGTATACAGCTATATTCGTGCTACTGAGAGTATATCCATACCGTTGTACGGGCTAGATTCTGACATAATTTTTATTAATTTCGTGCGTCGGTTAACAGTTACTCAATAATAAATTACAAAATTAAACACTACCAACTAGCTTGCAACAGGCTTAAAACAAAAGTGAGATTCAATTAGTTTTTCTAAAAAGAATCACCCATTTCAAGTTAGTTTTTTTCATTCGCGTAAATCGAGTTTGTCCCTTACATTACGCGCCTAAACTATTCACAGATCAACCCTTCAACCTTAAGTACGCTAACTGGAGATCGCTCTCATGCAAGGCTTAGAACTCGCAATTTTTATGCAATTCTTCCTTGGGCTTGTTGCTGCCGTAAACCCAATCGGCATCATGCCTGTTTTTGTTTCTCTTACTGCTCATATGCCGCCAGAAGAGAGGAACAGGACAGCCTTACAAGCAAACATTGCTGTTGCCGTGATCCTCATTGTCTCTCTTGTTGCGGGGCAAATGCTGCTTGATATGTTTAGTATCTCGCTGGACTCATTCCGTGTTGCAGGTGGTTTACTATTACTGAGCATCGCATTTTCGATGATGAGCGGTAAGCTCGGTGAAGATAAGCAGAACAAACAAGAGAAGTCTGAATACATCAGCAAAGAGCAGATCGGCGTTGTTCCACTTGCTATGCCGCTAATGGCAGGCCCAGGTGCAATCAGCTCGACCATTGTTTATGGTTCTCGCTACCCTGCTGCTATTGATACGGTCGGCATCGGCATTAGCATCATCGCATTCGCAACGTGCTCTTGGCTTTTGTTCCGTTCAGCGCCGGTTATCGTTCGCTTTTTAGGTCAAACGGGTATCAACGTGATCACTCGTATCATGGGTCTGATTCTTGGCGCATTGGGCATCGAGTTCATCGCCAATGGCCTACGTAATCTGTTCCCAGGCTTGGCATAACGTTTAACAACATTTCGGTTGCTCTATAAAGGGCAACAATATTGAAATATAGATGAGGCGAGTAAAGCAATTGGGCTTTCACTCGCCTCGTTATTATGAAGCTTGTATAATGACTGTTAATGCATTTAACAGAAGACGAACCTCTCCTTATGTCACGCAAGCCACTCAAGCATCATTTGTACGTCATTATCTTTGGTACTCACACGCCAGCCGGACGTGCATTTGATATAACTCTGATCGTTGCAATCTTGGCTTCGCTGTTGGTTCTGATCTTAGAATCCATCCCTAATGTGATGACCGAATGGTCACAACAGCTGCGTTATATCGAATACACCTTCACTGCACTCTTCACTCTTGAGTATTTGTTAAGGCTCTATTGCTCCCCAAAGCCAAAATCTTACGCCACCAGTTTTTATGGTGTCGTTGACCTATTGGCGATTCTTCCGACCTACCTAGCAATCATCTTCCCAGGCGCTTCATTTATGGGTGTGGTGAGACTGCTGCGTGTGATGCGTATCTTCCGAATTCTAAAGCTGGTTCGCTACCTGCAAGATTCCAATATTCTGTTGCGCTCACTATTAATGGCACGACGAAAGATACTGATCTTCTTTAGCACCGTCGGCATCTTGGTGGTTATCTTTGGCGCCTTGATCTTTGTTATTGAAGGTCCTGACAATGGCTTCACCAGTATTCCTCACAGTATCTATTGGGCCATCGTGACTATCACTACGGTAGGTTATGGTGACATGGTGCCGCAGACCGCGCTTGGTAAAGCCATAGCATCACTGACCATGCTATTGGGTTACTCTATCTTAGCAGTGCCAACCGGGATCATTACTGCAGAACTCAGTAATGAGATGAACTCGCACAAAGAATTGGTTAAGTGCCCGAACTGTAACCGAGCGGGTCATGATTCAGACGCCATGTATTGCAAGCACTGTGCTAGCGAATTAGCGGATCCAGACAAGCGTGTCGTCACCGACGAGAAATAAAAGCAGACACGAGATTCGAGTAGCGAGATGCGAAGAGATTTAAGGGCAGTTTCGAGGGCCGAATAACGAGGTAGCAATAAACTAAAAAGGGTTGACGTTTGTCGTCAACCCTTTCGGTTTATCAGCTAATAGAATTTAAGCAATCTTGCCTATTACGATTTCTCAGCAAGGATAATGCGTAGAGTACGACGTAGTGGTTCTGCAGCACCCCAAAGTAGTTGGTCACCAACCGTGAAGGCGTTTAGGAAGTCGTTACCCATCGACATCTTACGCAGACGACCGACAGGTACAGACATTGTGCCTGTTACTTTCGCTGGTGTTAGCTCCTGTGCCGTGATGTCGCGGTCATTAGGAATCACTTTAACCCAATCATTGTGCGTTGCGATGATCTCTTCGATCTCGTCCATTGGCACGTCTTGCTTAAGCTTGATCGTTAGTGCTTGAGCGTGACAACGCATTGCACCGATTCGTACACAAGTACCATCAATTGGGATTGGCTGACCATCTAGACCAAGAATCTTGTTCGCTTCAACACCGGCTTTCCACTCTTCTTTACTCTGACCGTTTTCACGCTTCACATCGATCCAAGGAATCAGTGAGCCTGCAAGCGGAGCACCAAATTGGTCTGTTGGGAATGAAGATGAACGAATCGTATCAGCCACTTTCTTATCGATATCAAGAATTGAGCTTGAAGGGTTTGCTAACTCAGAACTTACGCTGTCGTTGATCACACCCATTTGTGAGATCAGCTCACGCATGTTCTTAGCACCCGCACCAGAAGCTGCTTGGTAAGTCATGGCACTCATCCACTCAACCATGCCTTTCTCGTACAGACCACCTAGAGCCATAAGCATTAAGCTCACAGTACAGTTACCGCCAACGAACGTGTTGGTGCCGCTGTGAATGCCTTGCTGGATTTGAGCCAAGTTAACAGGATCAAGAGTGATGATTGAGTCAGCATCCATACGCAGAGTAGATGCTGCATCAATCCAGTAACCTTTCCAACCTGCTTGACGCAGTGCTGGGTATACTTTTGATGTGTAATCGCCGCCTTGACAGGTAATCACAGCATCAAGCTGTTTTAGGCTATCAATATCAAAAGCGTCTTGAAGTAGACCCGCATCTTTACCACCTAAAACAGGGGCAGGAATACCAATCTGAGATGTGCTGTAATAAACAGGCTCAATCAAGTCGAAGTCTTTCTCTTCAACCATACGTTGCATCAGTACAGAACCAACCATACCGCGCCAACCAACTAGACCTACTCTCATCGCTCACTCTCCATGTATAAATTAAAAATTGCTCTCCCCCATCTATAAGTTTTTCAGAAACAGAACTCAAGTGCTTTTTGTCAAAAAGTGTAACTTTTTCGTTTCTTTTAAGTGAACGTAATGAATCGTGCAGTTATCTCTGTATCGACATTCCATCTCCACCTCATTGATTAAGCGTCCATTATCGTCAAATTCAAACATTTACATCGCCAAAGTCGATTCAATCGACGCTCATCACAAACAGTAAATCCCTCTTTTAAACCAAGGTTAATCAGAGTTTTATTTTACAAAACGAAAACAACGTGCGACAGATTTCAACATGTAACAATCATGAATTTAACAAAAATTTAGATTATGAAACCACAATTGATTGAATTAACAGTCAAATATCACAACTTTGGCGTATTTTTTCGATATAATAAACTAATTACTGTAGTGTCCGTTTTGCACCACACACTATAACGAAGCACTATAAATGCTCGAAATCACAAGAGGCTTTTATGAAGCAGAGTAAAACTCGCCTACCGAACCTATTGCAGGTATTCATCGCGTTAGGACTATTTCTATCCCTTGCTTTTTCCTTTACTGCAAAGCTTGACCTTCCAATTCAACTTGCCTTGTATATTGGCTGGTTCATTATCATGGTTCTTGGTATTCGTCTTGGACACCAATACAAAGACTTAGAAAAAGCAGCACTCAAAGGAATATCCAATGGCTTAGGCGCGGTTTTAATACTTTTAGCCGTTGGCGCTCTTGTTGGTACTTGGATCTCAGGCGGGATCGTACCTACTATCATTTACTATGGTCTGAAAGCTATCCACCCTTCTATCTTCCTTTTAGCGACCATGATCATCTGTTCTCTAACTGCATTGGCGACCGGTACTTCTTGGGGTGCTGCGGGTACAGCAGGTATCGCGATGATGGGTATCGGCCAAGGCCTAGGTGTTCCAGCACCGATTACTGCAGGTGCCGTGCTGTCAGGCTGTTACTTCGGTGACAAGATGTCTCCTCTTTCTGATTCAGTGATTCTGGCTTCTTCAATGTCTGGTGTTGAAGTGGTTGAACACATCAAAGGCATGCTTCCAGTTGCGTTAATCAGCTACGTGATTACAGGCATCATGTTTACTGCGTTTGGTTTCCACTACGCGGGCAACGTTGACATGAGCCAAGTAGACTCTGTAATCAAAGCGATGGAAGTTCAGTTCTACATCACGCCTTACTCATTCGTTCCGGTACTTATCGTGCTTGGTCTGTTGGCTTGCCGTATGCCTTCATTCCCGGTCATCAGTTTTGGTTCTCTGCTGGGTATTATCTGGGCAGTCATGATCCAAGATATCGACTTCCTAACGGCATTCAACACTGCTTGGGCACCGTTCTCAATCTCATCTGGCGTAGAGTTTATTGATTCGATTCTTAACCGTGGCGGCATGTCTTCAATGCTAGGTTCAGTTGCGGTTATCGTATTTGGTCTAGGTTTCGGTGGCTTACTGGATAAAGTGGGCGTACTAGAGACAATCGCTAAGGTGTTTGAGCGCCGCGTAAACAGCGCAGGCTCACTAGCGACGAGCACAATTGGTACGGCCTTCATGGGTAACGTGTTCGGTTCTGCAATGTACGTATCGTTAATCCTTACACCAAAAATCTGTGCGAAAAACTACGACCGTTTAGGCTACAAGCGTAAGAACCTATCTCGTAATGCTGAGTTTGGTGGCACGCTAACGTCGGGTATGGTTCCCTGGAGTGATAACGGTATCTACATGGCGAGTATTCTTGGTGTTGCGACGCTGTCTTACGCACCCTTCATGTGGTTAAGCTTCATCTGTATCATCGTGACTATCGTGACATCTTACATGGGTTGGTTCGTTGATAAGTGTGAACCAACAGCACCAGCGTTTGAAGCTGAAGAAGCGACCGAGTTAAGCAAGCAACAAGCTTAAGTTCAGGAGCTAACGCTTTCGAACGTAACTCAAAACGTTAATGGATAAATGCAAAAAGAGCGCCCTAGAGCGCTCTTTTTTGATCTGCTGATTTACTTATTTATCTATTTATTGGCGGTTCGTTTACCCAACCAGTAACCGATGCCTAACGGTGCAAAGAACACTACTAAGATAAACAGGATGAAGTAGATAATCACACCTTTGATTAACTCCATTAGCTTATCAATCGCCAGTACCACCACCTCTTGAGAGACGCGATCAAGGTCTTGCGTGAACAGTTCTCTTTCTGAAGTCACAATGCCGGCAATCTCGATGCGCTCTTTCGCAATCATCTCTACTAGAGCTTCTCTCTCACGTGTCACCATTTTTTCTAATGCCACACGTTCATCACTCAGCATCGCTAATTTTTGGTCGGTTTTATCACTGAGGTCGTTGAGCAATGGTTGCATTTCTGTCGACATAATAGAAGCCAGTGTTTGCATGTACTCCGGATTGTTCTCAATGAAGTCTTGCATGCTTGCTGATGTTTGACGAAGGCTTTCCAGCGTCATCGATAGGTCTTCACCCGTTAGTGAGCTATTCAATGCAACCAACTCCGCCTTCCACGACATCAGTTTTGGTGTCTGGTCAGCCATAAGGCTTAAACGATCAGATGCGTCACTCATTGCTTCTGGCATGGTGCCTAAGCTCTGGACGATTTGCGATTCGTCTTTACCAAGGTAATTTAGCCATTCACGGTAAGCAGGTGTGCTTCTGAATGTGAGGTCTTTAAATGGGTGGCTAGCAGAAAACTGCGCAACGAACGCTTTGCTGTTTTTGAAATCACTGGAGCTCAACACACCCTTTGCCAGCTTCTCGGCTTCTTGATCAAGAAAACGAGCTGTCTCTACTGCATTATCCGTCACGAACAGATCCGCGCCGTCGCCTTGGCTATAAAACTGATTCATTTGAGCAGTGAAAACCCACGAATCAATTAACGCAGACATAGGGGAAGTTTGGTAAGCCGCTTGTTGTAAACCCTGCTCTGCATGGATCTTCCAAAGCAACACATAAGATTGATGTAAGGTGTCATCAGCAGGGTAAGATTGCGCGATGAGATCGGCTGAGTCTTCTACTCGTGTAAAGAACATCTTGGCGTATTCACGCGTCATGATCCGAGCATTTAACTCTTGTTGAGTGAGAGGCGTCGTTTGACTATCTAACTTAACTTCTAAGAGAGAACAACCACTTAGCACAATGCTAAGCACCAACACCATCCAACTTCGACTCGAAACTCGTAACATATAAACCTCTGACAAAGACTAAGGGCGCGGATTGTATGAGCGCTTCGTCAGAGTATTGTCAAAAATCCTGTAAAAGTTAACGCTGACTGTCTAAATATTCATGAGCAGAATCCACAGAGGCTTTTATGGCCTTCTCTAATTCAGCTAAATCATGTTCACTGATCGCTCTGGACTGCTTCATTGTCATTTCAATACTTGCGGCAATGATGGCTAATCGAGACGCTTTAATACTGCCAGCCACACCTTTTAAGCTATGTACAATGCGAGCAGCGGTGGTTTCATCTTTGGTCAGCAAAGACTTAAACTTCTCGTAGTCACCTGCGTGGTCTTGTACAAACACACCAAGCAAGAGTTCGACAGACTCAGCGTCACCATCGAGCGTTTCTAACATGTCTTCAATATCAATCGCAGGCTTTGAATCTGTGACACTGGCAACGTGTTTCTCGACTACTGGTGCCTGCTCAGAGGCTTGCTGAATAGAGTCTTGTACAACGGGTTGGCTTGTAACGTTAACGCTCTGCATAGGTTGAGAGGCGGAAGACTGGCGCGTTGGCCTGTTCTCGGATACATAAGCGTCACTATCTGCTTGTTTCACTGCTGAGGAAACAACATCGCTATAAGAAGCGTCTTCCTTACTTGAATTAATTTCTAGTTCAGAGCTGAGTTCTTGGTCTGCTTCTTTCATCGTTTTTGTGGACCTAACGCCCCAAAACACTATCCCGCTCATCGCCACCAAGCTTAAGCCTAGCATCACCAACAATAGGTTGAATTGACGATCATGGAACTCAGCTTCGAGTTTTATGATCTGTTCATTTACTGAGTTTTTCTTAATCTTATCAACCAAATAGTTAAGCTGAGCGTAATCACTCAACAATGCTGACGCATCAGCCAGTAGTTGTTGGAGTGCATCTTGTTCTTCGTTTTCTAAGGAATAAGATTTTTCTAGAATGGAATCAAAGGCGCGATAAGTCGCTGACGAACTTTGATTTTCAGAATACATGGCTTCAAATACCACAACACCGAATTCGTTGAGGAGCGGTTTTAGCTGAGGGGAAAGCTCTTTATCAGCACGCAAGATCTTAATGTTATCAACGATGTCTTGAACTTGGCTTTCTATTGGAATGAACTCATCGAACTTTTCTAGGAACTGATCAGCTACGTACAACAGTTGGTTGACATCAGGACGAAACAAGGCGTGTTGGAAATCAGATTCAATCTGCAGTCGGATCGAATAAACCAACTGAGCATCGAGTGCGAGCTCATTGATACGAGAGACTCGAAGCGGTTCTGAGAAATAAAGCGATTGCCTCAATTCGTTGACTCGAATACCGAGCTCTTCGATTTGAGCTAGAGAATTGGTGTAGGAACGGCTTAGATTAAGAAGAGCCAATGAAGGAAGTAACCACAGAGCCAAGAGCACAACCAAAAAGGTGGCTGGTTTTTTAAAGCGTTTGGGCTTTGCTACTGATTGTTCCATCTATATTCCTTGTGCGTGTTAACTTGAAGCCATGACCGTAGCTAAAAGATTAAGCACAAAATAAGCGACAACGTCCTGCTGCCGCTTTTATCCGTTAACTTCTGACTATGACTTATTGCGAGTCAGTTGGTCACGTAAGTTCGGTGGAGTGCCTTTAATCGTTAGCGTGTCTGTCTCCGGATCGTAAAAGATACGTTCGCCTAGAAGCAGACTATCAAAACTAACATTCAAACCGCCACCAGCACCAACAAATTTTGTTAGTTTACGCATAGTTGCGCGATCGGCTGGGAAGCTGTCTTCTAACTCGTAGCCTTGCTCACTAGTATAGTCAAAGAAGCTTGTGCCATCTGTGCTTGCTGGCAACTCACCAGAAAGTTCACGAACTTGTACTTCATCGCCCGCTTTAAGCTGCTCGTTACAGTAATCCGCAACCTGCTTTTTGTAGCTGATCGCTTCTTCTTTCTCTAATTTAGAGTCAGAAACGAAGTCTTCTACCGCTTGCATCAGTACTTGGTTCTGCTGTTTCGCATCCAAACCGACTTCAGCTTGTAAGAAATCTAAGAAGAAATCCGCGACTTTACGGCCAACACGTCCTTTAATATAAGTTAAGTAACGGTTTGACTCTTTATCAGTCTCATAAGTAGAAAGGTCTAGGCGAGCCGCGATATCCATTTTTGAGATATCAAGGTAGTCAGTCGCACTAATATCAAGCCCTTCAGTTACCTTTAGGCTTTGGTTTGAAGGCAATAAACCAATGAAAAGGTAATCTGTTGCAAGTGACTGATATTCAGCCATTACCAAGATACCTTCGTCAGCGAATGGGTACTTTGATAGTTCGTCTTTTAGACGTTGCGCACTCTTTTGAGAAAAATCGTAAAAGTTTGTCTCACCAGCACGAAGTTGATGCAACCACTGCTGGAATTCGCTGTCAGATTTGAAAGAACCAAACCCTTTGCCTGCTTTTGAATTAAAAACACGGTGAAGTTCAGCAACTAGGCTTTCAGATGAAGCATCGTTTTCTAGAGATTCAGCACGATAGTTAACAATCAGCTCATCCTGATCGTTCTTGCTCAGCTGGTGTAAAATTACGTTGGAAAGGTGAAGGCTCATAGTGAAAATATTACCGTTCAGGTTTCAGTTGTCGTGCATAGTAGGTTATCATAAGCCGCTTTTACTATCATTATTAGAGTCCTTATGCCGATTATATCTAAATACACAGATGATCAAGTTGAAAAAATCCTAGCTGAAGTAGGTGCTGTACTAACTAAGCACAAAGCTTCGCCAGAACTTTCACTGATGATCGCTGGAAATATCGCAACCAATGTCTTAAATCAGAATGTTGCTGCTTCACAACGCAAAGGAATTGCTGAAAAATTTGCCGAGGCTTTAATTTCTTCTCTTGAAGATAAAAAGTCTCACTAAATTTGATTGACGGATAAAAGAATTATAAATGGTAGACAGCGCAAACTCATATAGCGATCGTGTATCTCGACTGGTTGGTTGGGGTCACTGGTTTGCATTTTTCAACATCATTGCTGCGATGTTGATTGGTACTCGTTATATTACTCAATCTGCTTGGCCAGAAACCTTGCTAGGCCAATTCTATTTGGCTGCATCGTGGGTTGGTCATTTTGGCTTTTTAGTGTTCGCGCTCTATCTATTAGTGCTGTTCCCGCTCACTTTTATTCTTCCGTCGAGGAAGTTATTACGTTTGGTTGCCGTTATCTTCGCGACCATAGGTTTAACTGTCCTACTGATTGATACCCAAACGTATCAAAATATAAACCTCCACCTGACGCCTGTCGTGTGGGAGGTTTTATTCAGTGGAGAGGAATCTGCATTCACGTCTGATTTGCAGCACCTCTTCATTGTTATGCCGCTTATCTTCTTACTACAGCTTGGTCTGTCTGAGTGGGTTTGGCGTAAGCAGCGTAAACTGTCTCATAAACACATTGGCCGTCCGATTACTGCCGTCTTCTTCTTGTGTTTCATCAGCAGCCACTTGACCTACATGTGGGCTGATGCGTACTTCTATAACCCAATTACTAGCCAGAAAGCGAACTTCCCACTGTCTTATCCAATGACAGCGAAAAGCTTTATGGAAAAACATGGCCTATTAGACCGTGAAGAGTACCTTGAGCGTTTAGAAGCGAACAAAGAGAACGTAAACCTAGTTAGCTACCCGCTAGAAAAAATTCAATACAACCGCCGCAGTGATGATCTTAATATCCTGATGGTGAGTGTGAACAACCTTCGCTCTGACGCACTTAATGCGACGGCGATGCCAAACAGCTATGCCTACGCGCAACAGTCGATCAACTTCACCAACCACTACAGTTCAAGTAACGATATGTTCGGTATTTTTGGCTTGTTCTACGGCCTACCGAGCAGCTACGCAAGCAGCATTGAAGCTCAGGGGTCAAGCGCAGTATTGCTCGATGTTTTAGAGAATCACGATTACAAGTTCGCTGCTTTCAGTGGCGACAACTTTAGCGATGCACTTTACTCGGATATTATCTTCCGAGGCCGTGATGTGATGCCAGAGCAAGCAACTTATGATGACCAGAGTGCCATAAAAGCTTGGTCTAACTGGATTCAATCACCGCAAGCTAAACGCCCTTGGTTTAACTTTATTGAATTAACCACACTGGATAACTTCGCCAGCTACGATTCAAGTTCAGAGTCGGACTCTACGCTAACGACAGCAGAGCGTTTTGCAGCAGACTATCAAAAGTCGGCGACAGCGGCCGATGCTCAGCTAGCAACTATCTACGCTGAACTGGAACGCTTAGAGCTTGCCGATAACACGGTGGTTATCATTACCTCTAACCACGGTACTGAGTTTAACGAAACCAAAACCAACAGCTGGGGTGCAAACTCCAACTACAGTCGTTATCAGTTACAAGTACCACTGTTTATCAGCTGGCCTGGCAAGTCTGCTTCTGAATACATCCACCGTTCTAGTCATCTAGACGTGTCAGTAACACTGATGCAAGAGCTATTGGGTGTATCTTCGAACCCAACAGATTTCAGTAGTGGTCGCAGCCTGTTTAATGAACGTAACAGAAAGTGGATTCTCGCGGGCGACTCTCGTGAACTTGCTCTTGTTACTGACCAGCAAACAACGGTGTTGGATAAATTTGGTAACTACAAATTGTACGACCAAAATTACAAGCGCCTGAAAAACGTAAGCCCTCGCTTACCTGTGTTGATGCAAGGCCTGACAGAGCTACAGCGTTTCTACACAAAAAATGACTAAATAATCAGCAAACAGCAAAGGGAAGCCAATGGCTTCCCTTTTTTATTGCCGTGAATGATTAGAAAACAAGCAACAAAACAAAATTATGAAAATTAAGGGTTTACAAGATCCTCCACCCCTTATATTATTCACGCCACTGGAGGGATGGCTGAGTGGTCGAAAGCACCGGTCTTGAAAACCGGCAAC